>RFJU01000001.1 GCA_003694805.1 Candidatus Woesearchaeota archaeon
CTCCGCCACTATGAAGACCTCAAAAAATCCATCGATCAAGATATCATCCAGCAAAAACTCAACTACCAAAAACTCATTGACGAAGTCCACCAAAAACTGCGCCAAGAAGAACAAAAATACGAAGAACTCGTCAAGACCATTGATAAAGAAACCAAGCGCATCGAAGAAGAACAAGACGTTCTACAAGGCTTTGAAAAGAAAGAAGAGAGCCTCAAACGCAGGCTTCAAGCCCTACAAGAACTCGTCTCTTCAATAGAAAAACAAGCAGACCGTGAACGAGAAGTTGTCAAATCAGAAGAAGAAGCCCTCGCCAAACTCAAACTCCTCGCCAAAAAAATCCAAGAAGACATCATCTACAAGCGAGAAAAAGAGATCGAACCCCTCATCGCACTCTCAGAAGAACACGAAAATAAAATCCTTGAAATACAAGAAGACCTCATAGAAAAAATAAAGAAGAAAAAAGCGGAAATAGAAGGCTACAGCCACCAAGCAAGCGTTGTCAGCCAACGATTCTACCAATTTTTCAAAAAAGAAATGGAAATAGGCAAGGCGCTCGAAGACCTTGAACGACGAAAACAAGAAATGCGGGCTGAACTAGAGGCCCTGCGCAAAAAAGCAGAAGCGTTCTCAGCCATAGCAAAGTCAAGCGACGCCAAGAAATTCATAGCCGAACTTGAGCAAAAAACAGGAGAATTCGACAAAAAGAAAAAAGCGTTCCAAGAGAGCATTGACAAACTCAAAGCCATGCTCGTCCCCAAAACGCCGTGAGCCGCCGGCAAACCTCCTCTTGCGTTTCTTCTCCGAACTCGGCAACCCCCCCAAAAAAGACAACATTTAAATATGGCCGAGTTTCAAGAAGCAAAGAAAAAAAAGAGGTGAACTTTCTTGGCAAAAGAGGAGAGGCCTGCCCAGCAAAAACCGAACAAGACATTAACAGAGCAATTTCTGGAAAAAAAAGGCGCTGCAACGAACAACGCGGACGCCAGCAAGAACAGGGAGGAGATAGAACAACTCATTGCCAAAATTCCCGACGTTAAAGACAAGCCCATCAAGAGCGAACTTGAAATAAAAGAAGTTCGCGGGGACTACATCGATCGCTACTCCTACAAGTCTAAAGACATACCAATCACGATAACCATTATTAAGCGCAAAGGCGACTTCGTCCCTTCCTACGAGGTTAGCATCTCTTCGGTCAGCCGGACAACAGAGTTCATCCTGGAAAAAATTCGCAGGGAACTCATCCGCAAAGTCAACCTCGGCATGGTCGACCTCACCGACATCAAGCGCTACCAGCAAATAGAACAAAAATTCAGCGCAACCATCTCAGACCTCATCAAGCGCTACTTCCCCGACCTCGACGACGAAGTGAAAGGGTTCCTCACGAGCTACCTCATCGCGAAATCCCTCGGCCTTGGCAATATAGAACTCCTCATGGACGATAATAAACTTGAAGAAATCGTCATCAACGACGCCGGCGACCCGGTCTGGGTCTACCACAAAGTCCACGGCTGGCTCAAAACAAACATCTTCGTTCGTGACGAAGAACAAATACGCCACTACGCCAGCATCATCGGCAGGCGCGTCGGTAGGCAAATCACCGTTCTCGAACCCCTCCTCGACGCCCACCTCGAAGAAGGAGACCGCGTCAACGCCACGCTCAACCCCATCTCAACCAAAGGAAACACCATCACCATCCGCCGATTCAGCAGGGATCCTTGGACGATAACGCGCTTCCTCAAGTCCAATACCATATCCGTCGATGCCGCAGCGCTCATCTGGATGGCCCTCCACTACGAAATGAGCGCAATCATTGCAGGAGGAACCGCGTCAGGAAAAACGAGCGCCCTCAACTGCTTTGCCAACTTCTTCCCACCCAACCAACGCATTGTGTCCATCGAAGACACCCGCGAACTCCAACTTCCCAAGTTCCTCCACTGGGTCCCCATGAACACGCGCCTCCCCAACGCCGAAGGCAAAGGCGAAGTCAGCATGGGCGACCTCCTCGTCAACAGCCTGCGTATGCGCCCCGACCGCATCCTAGTAGGAGAAGTTCGCAGGAGCAGGGAAGCAGAAACCCTCTTCGAAGCAATCCACACCGGCCACTCCGTCTACGCCACGTTCCACGCCAACAACGCAGACGAAGCCATCAAGCGCCTCACCAACCCCCCCATTGAGGTTCCTAAAATCATGCTCCCAGCAATCTCCCTTCTCATCGTCCAGTTCCGCAACCGAAGAACAGGCCTTCGACGAACCTTCCAAATAGCAGAAATCACGGAAGACGGAGAATCCAACGTCATTCTCCAATACGACGCCAAAAAAGACACGCAAGTGCGCGTGAACAAATCCACAACCTTCTACGACACCCTCCGCCTCTACACAGGATACACCGACGAAGAAATCGAGCAGGAACTCGAAGAGAAAAAACAAGTCCTGCACTACCTCGTCGAGCAAGACATCCACACCGTGGACGAAGTCGGACGCATCATTGCAGAATACTACACGAACAAAACCAACCTCATGAAGTTCGTCAAGAGCAACAAAAAATTTGTTGAGTGAACACGCCCATGAATGTCTTCCTCTTCAAGCGCATCGCGAGGTCAATCCCCGGGCTTAGCATCAAGCTTCAACAGGCAAAAATAGAAGACACGCCCGAAGAGTACGTTAAAAAAACCTTCATGACGGCAGTCTTCCTCGCCCTCGCCCTCTGCTTCATCGCGTTCGGCCTCGTCTCGCAAGCCGCCACAAACCCCTTCGTCGTCTTCCTCTTCTTTCCCATCTTCTTCCTCATGGGCTTTTTCTACTTCATCAAATACGCAGA
>RFJU01000002.1 GCA_003694805.1 Candidatus Woesearchaeota archaeon
GGTACGCCATCGCGGATTGGCTTGCGGGGAAGAAACCATGACGACCTGGAAGAACACAGAACGACGCATTGCCAAGAAGCTTAACGGTGTACGCGTGGGAGCCACAGGAGCGGCCACGGAGGACGTTCGCAGCGATTGGCTATCCGTGGAGGTCAAACACAGAAAACGCCTCCCCGTCTGGCTGTGGGATGCCTACAGCCAGGCTAGGAACGGAACTATTGACGGCGAACGGCTGGCCATTGTCGTGCTTCACGAGCACGGGAAGCACGACGACATGGTGCTGTTGAGCCTGCGGGATTTCATTGAGTGGTTCGGTGATTGAAATAGAAAAAAGAAAGAGGGTGAACAATGCGAAACCCACGGGATGTACGGTCACAGGTTGTCTTGCGCACAGACCTACGTAATATGTTGAATGCATTCTCTTCTTGTCTGACGTCAAACGATGACTATGCAATGGGGTTCCAGGCTGCGATTCGGGCGATAGCCGTTGCCTATGACCTTGACATTGACATCGTTGATATCGTCGATTATCACAAGGAACGTGTTTGGGTTGTAGATGTTAGCTAAGGCAATCGAACATGGACGATGATCTACACAGAACATTCATGGGATTGAACGATAAGCAACGGCGTCATCTCGACGTTTTGCTGCGAGGAGACGTGCAGATACAAGAATTTCTTGATGGCCGTGTGATGGCGGCGCTTTCCCGGCGTGGCCTGGTGCGACGTAATCGACAAGGTGATTGGGCGCCGTTGTGGGGCGTTGAAGAAGCATGGGAAGAGTTCAGGAAAGAAGAAAAGGACACTGAAAATGGACATGGCTGAATACCAACGATTGGCGTGGCGTACAGTGCCGCAGCTTTCATCGGATGATCTGCGTACAATGGCCCTGTTTGGATTGACGGGTGAAGTTGGGGAATTGGTTGAGAAAGTCAAGAAACAGCGCTTCCATGGTCATGTGGTAACTACGGCTCAGCTTGCCGAGGAACTCGGAGACATTCTTTGGTACGTAGCTGCGGCGACCACGGCCCTGGGGTTGAACCTTGAGATTGTCGCACAAGCGAACATTGCCAAACTGCGCCAACGTTACCCGGAGCAGTTCGATGATGAATTGAGCCGCGAACGA
>RFJU01000003.1 GCA_003694805.1 Candidatus Woesearchaeota archaeon
ATATGCGCTCGGTGCGGTTTGCATTCATTTATAATACCTCGCCATACCGCTCCCAAGCGCCTCGCACATAGTGGAGGCGCTTCTTAATGTCTGACGGTTTGATATCGGGATGTTTCTCGTGTGTTTTATCAATAATGTAGCGGTCACTATACCCTGCGAGGATATACTCAAAGAGCGTCACCTCTATAGGTTCCAGTTCCGCCCTGAAAGCGTCCGCCAGCATCTCAACCTCAAGCGTGTCGCGCTTGCACATTTCGCACAGGTGCGGCTCTATAATGCGCTTACATCGTATGCAATGGACTGCTTTGGTCATGCGTACAGTATAACGCAGTCGTTGGCAACATAACTCTTTTCGTGTGGATAACGCAGTCGTTGGCAACCTACTCATTCAGCGTGTGCCACATGTCTTTCGCCCAGAGCATAATCTCTAACGCAGTGGTTCGGTCAATATCGGCATAGAGTTTTGCGTAGTTGTACAGGTCAAGCAATTCGTCCTGCATTTCACTCCGTGCGTCAATATGGTCTAAATCCCACGGCTGATTATGCTCTCGTGCGCCTTTATCAAACTTTGCTTTGAGTGCTTTTTGGAATGTCATAAAAAATATAGAGGGCGATATACTCACCGCCCTCTATTATTTCACAAAGTGCGTCAGTCGTGCCACCTGTCCGTACTTGCGTGAGTGCACGAAGCCCTCAATGGCAAGCGGTGCGCCGACATACCCGTTTCGGTGTGCCCACCCATCGGGTGCACTCGGACTGCGCAACACCGTCAGGGTGACGCCAGGATAGTCCTTCACCGACTGCCACGATGTCTTCACACGATGGTGCAAGTGGTGTTGGTAGATATAGCGATGCGTTGTTTTCGCCCACATATCTTTCTCCTCTTGCGCCATCAGGAGTGGCATATCGGCACTTTTCGCACCATCTCCATGTGTGAAGGCAAGCATGCTCACGCCATAGCGATAGTATTTGCGGTGGCGGATACGCACATCAAAGCGCACATCGGAAGCGGTGTGGAACCAGCACGAGAGCGCGTCAACGAGCATGTATCCCGAAGCGTAGTCGTGGTTGCTCGGATTGAACACCACATCCACAGGTGCGTTCGCGCGCAACTCCTCAATGATGCGGACATACATCTTGCGAGCGGTCGTGAACGCATCCCACCACATGCTGTCGGTGTCCTGCTTGGTGCCTGCCGTTGTCGTACGGAACGGATTGTCCGTATGCAAGACATCGTTGCCGACAATGAGCAGGATACGCTCAATCGGGAAGCCCGACGCTTTCGCCACGACACCGCGAACGCCCTCTTCGGCGTACCGTACGGCAGTCTTGATGTCGTAGTGATACCCCGTTTCGTCATTCAATGAGAGTTTGCCGATATGCACATCGGCTGGGTCAACAACAAGCAGGTGCTTGTCCGTTACCTTCTCACGAGTGACGGTGGGGTACTTCGGTGCGTACTTCTTCATCTCGGCGATGATGCCGTTGCGTACCTGTTCGTATGTCGGGCGTTTCTCGGCTACGATGAACGCACTGATGCGTTTAGATTTGTGCCACCAATAGCGGACGCTGTTGATGTCAATCCCGTATTTTTGGCACTCTTCAAGGAGTGCCTTTTGTTGCTCCTTTGTGGGCATGGTTAGCACTCCTTATTGCTAAAGAACAGTTGCAGCTTCAATACTGCGTGAAGTAGGCGAACCTTATGAGCTGAACCTACGGGTCTTTCAGGGTTCCTCTGCGGTTCGCGGTACTACGAACCCTTGTTCCCATGCTACTTCACGCAAAATTGAATACAGAAAAGTATCGGGGCGATGGGTACCGCCCCGATAGTTGTTCAGTAACCATCTTGGTTCCCCTTATCTTGGGTTCTCTCGTGGCTACTCTTCCTCCTCCTTCGCCTTCTTGGCGAGGCAAGTGTCGTGGTCGTCCGCACTCTCTCTCCAGACATCTTCGTAGCAGTTGTTCGTCAGGAACTCCTGCACGCGGAAGAACGGAATGGCGAGCGCGATGGAAGTGCCACGCATACCTGCGGCTGGCACGCCGACCAGTTCGCCGTTGTCGTTGTACAGCGCGCCACCAGACGAGCCACCAACGATGCCAGCGTCCATCTGCAGGAACGGCACCTCTGCGTCAGCCCACGGCACACGGAAGGTGCGGTTCGTGTTGCTGATGATGCCTCTCGTGATGGTCGCGTCCAGCATGGCGGGGTTCCCGACAGCATAGACGGTTTCACCACGATAGACACGGTCGCCAGCGAACACATGCGTGGCGATGGTGTGGGGGATATCTTCCGCGATGATTTGCAGAAGGGCGAGGTCGGACTGCTTCCAGCGAGCCACCACCTTCGCTTGCCACACCGACTGACCGACCGTCTTGAAGCCAGCGTAAGATTTCTGCGAAACTTGCATTTCGCTGATTTCCACGACTTCAACCTTCGTGATGGTGCCGTCATCAGCGACGCGTTCCTTCGTGCGCCGTTGCATGGCAGGCTCCACGCAGTGGTGGTTGGTCAGCACCAGACGGTACTTCAGCGAGATGAGCGTACCGGAGCAGAAACCCCGACCGTTCATACCCACGATGAAGTTGGTCTGATTGACGGTTTCGTTCATCTCACGGACTTCCCACGCGTGAGCGGAGAATGCCGTGAAGACGGACACGACAGTTGCAAAGAACAGTTTGAGCATGTTGTGCTCCTTTCTCCTGCTTGAGTGCAGGTGGTGTGGCTACACTTGTAGCAACACCATCTGAACTCAAAAGGTGGTGGCGAGCCCCCCTACTTGGGGGCGCGCCGTTTGGTCTCACGGAGGTAGGCATTCCAGCAGTGGTTCGGCTCTCGCAGGATTGTGTCCACGACACGCTCTGCGATACACCATACACCACCCTTGCGGACTGCGTTTCTCCCAATGCGTGCCGACAACTCCTCTCGCTCACCACCGAGAAGGACATTAACGAACACGCTTATGTCGTGTCGTTTCCACATAGGTGGTTCCTTTCAGTGGTAGGTAGTAGCGGTTGAGAAAACACCGTATGACATCTCGGTAAAAGGTGTCGGGCATTTTCTCAAATGGTATGTGCCACTCCAGTTGTCGGTGGCACTCTCGGCAGAGAAGCAGGAAAAGGCGGTTGTTGCGTTTCCCATAGTGCCGTACGGGATACACATGGTGCCGTTCCAGTGCGGTGTGCTCACCGCATTTCGGACACTCGCCCATACGCCTAACCATCTTGGCGCCTCAACAGTTCAAGGTAGAACTCGTTGGCGCACACTTCCGAGCAGAAGTGCAGGTGGAATGTCCTGCCACCGCTCCCATGCTTGATGACGGTGATGCACCGTTTGCCGTAGAGCACGGTGCCACACTTGGCGCATACTTTCGGTTTCATTGCTCACTCCTTTCTTGCTTTTCAACTTCTTCCCAGTACTTGCAGAAGTACACTTCCGCAAAGTAGCATGTCCAAGAGCACACTGGTTTGTTTTTGTGCTCATTGAAATTGTCTGGCATTGAGATTTTCTTCCAACACCAGACGCAAAAGGTTTCTTTTGTCATCTGGTGCCTCCGTTTTGACAAAGAACATCTTGCTGTGAAGCAAGACAAAAGGGTGCCGTTTAGGCACCCCTTCGTTTTACTCCTCAACTTCGTCTGCGCTGTCGTCTTCGGCAACCTCGCAAACCTCTTC
>RFJU01000004.1 GCA_003694805.1 Candidatus Woesearchaeota archaeon
CCTCCCCCAACACATCCTTGACAACCTCCACCGGCACGGCATCACAACCCCAACACAAATACAAGAACGCGCCATACCGGCAGCGATGCAAGGCAAGGACATCCAAGCAGAATCCGAAACGGGGTCCGGGAAAACACTTGCCTTCCTCATCCCCCTCTTTACCAAGCCACTCGGCCGCGGCGTGCGCGCACTTGTCATGGCTCCCACGCGTGAACTAGCAAAACAAGTCTGCGACGAGTTCGCAAAGTTCGCCCCGCCCGGGTACAGCGCCGTCCCCGTCTACGGCGGCGTCGCCATCGAGCCGCAAATCAAGAAAGTCAAACTCGCCCACGCCGTCATTGGCACACCCGGAAGGATTCTTGATCTCATCTCCCGCGACGCGCTAGACCTGAGCAACGTTGACATCCTCGTCCTTGACGAAGCGGACCGCATGCTTGACATGGGCTTCATTGACGACATCGAACGTGTCATTGCAAAAACACCCGAGACTCGACAAACACTGCTCTTCTCCGCAACACTCTCACAACAAATCATCAACCTCAGCAGAAAATACCTCAAAGACCCCGTCCGCATCACCGTCAAGCCCTCCTTTACTAAGGAGCACCTTCAGCAAGTCTACTACGTGACCGAGGACCACAAAAAAGCATCCCTCCTCCTCCATCTCATGCAGGAGCGAGAAGCCCGCGCGAAGGAACGCGGCCAGCAAGAAAAAGCGCTCGTGTTTTGCAACACGAGAGCCAACACGGCAAGCGTTGCCTCGTTCCTCACCAAGAATGGCATTCGAGCCTTCGCCACCAGCGGCGCCATGACGCAGTCGGCGAGGGAAAAAGTCCTTAAAGACTACCACGAAGGGCGCATTACCGTTCTCGTCGCGACCGACGTCGCCGCGAGGGGTCTTCACGTCGAAGACGTCACCACCGTGTACAACTTTGACGTCCCCTCGGACACGGCAACGTACACGCACAGGATCGGAAGGACGGCCCGGCAAGGAAAGGAAGGGCTTGCTGTAAGCATCGTCTCGCCCCGCGCGTTTCGCGAGTTCCAACGCATCGAAAAAGAGAACAGAAGCGATCTTGTCAGGGAAGAAACACCGAACTTTGCCAGCGTCCCCTTCCGGCATGAGCACGCTGCTCCTCGGGGCGGGGGAAGGCGGTTCTCTCACGGAAGAGGAGCAAGGAGCGAGCGAGGCGCTCAACGCCCGAGAAGCACCGGCTCGCGGCGCGAAGGAAGAGGGCAGCAAAGCGGACAGAGGACGCGCACCTCCCGCGACGGGTCCCGCCCGAGGCACCCGGGCAGGAACAGGACAAGCCGGCAGAGGCAAGGAAGGGCGCCACACAAAAAGTAAAGCAATACCGTAAAAGCAATACAGTAAAAATAATAACTGCCTAAATTAAAAATTGTAACTGCACAACCTGCTAACGAATAACAAGAGAGTTGCAAGAGAGGTCTTTTTGTTTCTGTTTCGTCCTTGTTTTCGTTTCTCGTTCTTGAAACCCGCTTCAGAACAATCAAGCAACTATTTCAACCGCTTTTTTTTCTTCCTTGATTTTTTTCTTCAAATTCTTTTTTTCTTCTTGGCAACACCTTTTTGTTCAGTGCGCTCCCCCTCGCGAACGTTCCTTGCCTTGACGCACCCCGACTTCGCTTACCTTCCTCAACGATGAACGACACAACACACACCCACACGCCGATGTTGAGATACCCATCAGCGAGATTAAAGCTCGGCCACCACCCAATCCTGAGCCAATCCGTCACGGCACCAAAAAAAACCCGATCGACAAGGTTGCCCGCAACGCCCGCGACGAGGAACACCCACGCAACGCTGCCCGCGCAAGTACTGCAAGGCAACTGCGAGCGAAAGAAGAACAAGAGGACAAGAACAAGAACGGACAAAGCCGCAAACCACGCATTCAAGCCAACACCCCAACCCCACAAGGCCCCGGTGTTTTGCACATGCACGAACGAGACGAAAGGAAGGAGCTGGACAGAACTACCAACAGGCATACTGCGCGCCAATGTCTTCACTGCCTGATCCAAACCCAACAAGAACAGCACGCCCACAGCAGGGAACCACAGGCGTTGTGCGCTCCGCTGCACGGCAATCACCACACTCGCTGCTTTTGCTTTGCGTCCTCGAGCTGCTTGACACGCATGTGCACCGCGTCAAGCTCGGCCTTGATCGCGTCGAGCTTGGAGAGAATGAGCTCGACATCCCTCGACCTGCCCCCGCCCTCGCTTTCCGCGCCGAAACCGCTCCTACCCGTGTCGTGCACGCGAGCGGGAGCATGCATCGGCGTCATCGTATCGTGCAAGCCCTGCGCGTCGTCAGGCGAAGGAAGCCCGCCGAAGCCATCGTCGAAGCCGCCACTTTTCACAGGTTCACTTGAGAACCCTAACGAGTCCTCCCCCGCGCCCATGCCGCTTCGGTAAGGATCGCCTACTCCGCCGTCATCAACGCCTCCGGCAAACTCATCTTGTTTCTTCTTCCAAAACGCAAGACGCATACGCGTCTCTACACCTGCTTTACCTTATAAATGTTACTTTTTGATACTTGTTACTTTTTGTTACCTCTGCGTTTTTTGTTGGCGCTGTTGCTTTTTACTACCTGTTCTCTGCGCCAGCGTCCACAGCGAAATAAGAATCCGCGACGAAAAAAAGCCACCAAACGTTTGCTCAAAAAAAGGACGCTCAAAAAGGGAGACGGGGGTGTCGCTCTTTTGCTTGTGATTTTGCTTGCGAGTAGAGATGGAAAGCCAGCTTCTTCAAATAATCAATTGAGAGCTGTGAGGCTGGCGTGTTCACGCCCTTGAATCGACCAGTGTATATGCTGTCGCGCCACTCTTGAGGCTGCGAAGGCAGGTTCAGCACGCGGGCAAACCGTTCTGCCTCTTCCGGCGGTGCTAGCTCAGCAATAATGACTCGGCGCCCGCTATCTTTCTCATTTTTGAATGGGGGGTGGAGTGTTTGTTCAACGAGGAAGACAAGACCGTCTTTCTCTTCCACGACATCAAAGCGTATTGCTCGCTTCTCTTTTTTATCGGAACCGATATATGCGGGCTCGTGTGATTCTCTCGCCCCTGCTTGCTCTTCTTTGAGGCGGCCCTTCACCCACCTGCTCGGGTATGGCTTTCCCTGCCTGGTCTCTCTTCGAATCGCGTACTTGCTGCTGTGGCCATCGTAGACAAGTAAGAATTCATCTCCTGGGAACCCCTCTGCGAGGAGGCTTTCGACAATATCAGCGTACGTGGCGTGGTAGCGCTCCCGCGGGAAGAGGGGATATTCCTTCAACACCTCCTGCACAACGTGCTTCGGCGCCGTCATGACGTAGTCTTCAAGCCTCCAGCGGTTTCCCATAGGGTGCGCCACACAGTACTCATATATAAATCTTTCTAATTTTATCACTGTTTGGTAGTTCTTTTTTTTATCGAAGGCAGATCTCCTCTCCAATCTCGCCCCCTCCTCCGTGCTCGTTCGCTTGGCGAAACCAAGAAGATGAACCAAGAAGGAGCGCCTCCAGGCAGGGCGAAAAGGAAACAAAAAGAAACAATCCCAGAAGAAATCCCACAAGAAAAAAGAAGGGCGAAAGCAAACGACGCAACGCCCGTTCTACTCGACCTTCCAATGATACGTCCGGCGCTTTGGCGACTTGCCATATCCACACGACGCACACACCTTCCGGCTCGTGTGAAAACTATGCCTGCCACACCGGCGGCACACGATATGGCTCTTGCCCCTACTCCACTTTCCGCGAGCAGCTGTTCCCTTACTCATACTCCATCACCAAACACGTGTTGCACATCAACGTGCGCATCAAGACGTGCACGGAACCTCGACACCAGCACAACTCACGCAGGGCTAATAATGATAATAGTATCCCCGCGGATGAAGACCTCGCCGAGCTTTCGCTTTACTTCACCGTCCACACGCTCTTCGGCATCGCCAAGCACGGTGTTGATATGAATGTCAAATGCCTTGAGCGTTCCAACGAGCTGCTTCCCATTCTTTAGCTCAACAATGACTCGCTTGTTCCTCGCGCGATTAAGCGCGTCAAGTGGCCTTGCTTGTTGTTCCATTGTTCCTCACACCTCACAAAAAAATACGTAACCAAACCAGGCGTTCGCTTTAGCAACTCGATGCAACGTAAAAGCGCGTCCAGCAAGAACACTCCTTGCTGCCTTTGCCTGTGCACGGCCCCAGAGGAGCGCTGAACCATTTATAAAACTTGCTATGAACGCCGAATACGTTCTGTTGCACCTGCGCCCCTGTTGCTCCCACGAGTAATACACGGCAACAAATACACCTGATACAATACCCGATACACAAAAAAATAGAAACGCATCCAAAAAATAGATTCAAACAGATTCACAAGAACGCCTTGAACTTTTTTTTACGGAGCTTACGTTTTACGGAGCTTGAACGTACCGTTGAACGCTACAAAGAACGTTCCGAAGACGAAAAAACCATAATGCTTAAAAAAGGGAGAGGGTTTGCCACGAGCAATGGCACTTATTCAAAAGCGATCAAAACGAAAACCTACCGGGGGGCGCTACAAAGCCCGCCTTGCCAAACTCCTTTCACGAAAAGGATCTCACCCCTCACTAACGAAGATTGGTGAGCGCAAGGTCAAGCTCAAGCGCTGCCGCGGCGGCAATGAAAAACTCAGCCTTCTCGCGGAGCAAACAATAAACCTCTTCAACCCGTCAACGAAGAAGACAATCAAAACAACGGCGACGCGCGTCATCGAAAACCCAGCCAATCGCCACTTCATCAGGAGAAACATCCTCACGAAGGGGGCAATCGTAGAAACACCCAAGGGCACGGCGCGCATCACCAGCAGGCCAGGCCAAGAAGGATCGGTCAATGCAGTGCTTCTGAAGAAAGAATAACGCCTGACAAAGAACAAGAATACCGATAATAACGGCCGCCACAACGATTGCTACGAATTGCCACAACAAAACGCAACAGCGCGCAGTTCCTCTCCTGCAATCGTGAACAAAGAAATGGTAGCGAGCGTGCCGCTAACCACGCCACCACCAAGCAAGGCGCCTCCAAGCAAACGACTGTGAACGGCCGACTATGCATCAAGATGCATCAAGACAACTACCAACGGAAGAAGAAGTCTCTGTTTCGTCTCGACCTCTCTTGCACGTACACATCAGAGTTCTTCCTCAATCAAGCAATTGTTGAGCGCTACAAACGCCTCGGGCGTGAAGAACTGCTCGCGCGCATTGCGGACTATGAAGAGGGCGTGAAGGTACGCGAGATACAACAAGCAGGGGGCGATGCGCGTGCCGGGCGTGCAGAGCGTGCCCGGGCGAGAATTCTCGTTGACGAGGGCGGTGCGAGTGTCGACGCTATTACTGAAGATGCCGTCACGAGTTTATACTACGTTGATGACGGGTGCCACCGCCTTCGCGCAGCGCTCGAACTCGGCCTTCGCGTCGTTCCCGTACAACAACCACTCCTTGACGTTGTTTCTCTTGAGGAATTCATTCGCAGCGCTCAATGGAAGCTTCAAGCCATTCCCATCGTCGATGAAAACACGTACCGCTCGCTGTGCAGGAACTGGTTTGGCGAAGACCCGTAGCCGGCCCGTTCGCGAAGAGGGAAAGTAAGTAACAAACAACGAAAAGCCAGCAAACGTGCCAGCAAACGTCAGCGAAGAATCTGCGGGCGGCAGGATTCGAACCTGCGAAGGCACTCAGCCAACGGGTCCTAAACCCGTCCCATTTGACCGCTCTGGCACGCCCGCACCGATTTTCGCACGAGAACATGACGAGCAACACTCCCTTTTTAAATCTTTGCGAGCTCTCGAGGAGGTGCAAGGTGGCGGGGGTCGGTTCGTCATCCGGGCCGCGCTTTTGCTATGGGCTTCTGCTGTGTTTCTCTTGTGGCTCTCCACCCGCGCCGCCCTCATCATGCAATGTTCACAATGCCGTGCTCACATCCCACGCCGGCCGGTTCCGTGTCCATTCCTTGTTCATCCTTTGTTCACTCCTTGTTTCTCGACGAGAACCTTCGCGCAATGACAGGGCGCTTCCTTTGCTCGGCGCGCGTAGCAAGCACTCTTGTCGATGCTTAAAACATTTAAGAACGCCCCCGTTCAATTTAAAAACCAATTTATAAATCGAAATGGTCGCTACTGTGCTGTAATGACCTCCTCAAACCCTCGAATTTTTCAACGAAAACGGCTCTGGCGAGACAAGGTTTGTTGCACAACACAGCCC
>RFJU01000005.1 GCA_003694805.1 Candidatus Woesearchaeota archaeon
GCCTACCAATCCGTCCTTTACGCGAACCCTCCCTTCAGCACCGTCGCGGCACGCCAGCTTGAACGCGTCAACGAACTTTTGAAAAAGGAACAGCACAGACACGACAACGTTTTCTTCCACGCCAAAACACGCCTTCAAAGAATCCTGCAAAACGCTCAAGCCCTTGCTCGACAATCACTGTACGGGAACGCTGAGCTCGAGCCAAGCTCCCTCATCGACCACTACGCCAGAGCACAGCCTCCCGTCCCATAAAAAAAAAAGAAGAAGCGAGCTCGCAGAACAAAAAAAAGAAAAAAACAACAAAAAAAAGAAAAAAACGTGGGCCTGCCCGGACTCGAACCGGGGACCTCCACCGTGTGAAGGTGGCGTCATACGCAGGAAGGGCGGCAAACCCATGCAAGAGGGCTGCTTTGCATCAAACGCCAACGCCTTCAAGCCACTAGACTACAGGCCCAAAAAAAATAACCGTCCACCAAAAACATTCCTTCTCCTCTTGCCCAACACTCTGCGTGCGCTTCTTCACTGCTCCTCAAACAAAATGCTCACCATCGCCGCGAAAGCAGGCCTTGTGATGAGCACTCCGATCGTTACGCCAAGGATGGTTGTAACCGCAAAACCGCGCACGAGCCCCGCTCCAGCAACAAAGAGCGGCACCATCGCAACAACGGTCGTGAAATACGCAGCAAAGATGATGAAAAACGCCCGCTTGAGCCTGTCCTTCCAGCTCAATTGCCTCCGCTTCGCCTCGCCAAATATAGTCTCATCAGCAATAACGATTTGATCATCAACCCCCGTCCCCACAGCAATAAGAATACCTGCAATCGCTGCTAAGTCCAGATTCCACCCGATGAGCGCGGCCATCCCCAAAATTAAAATAACCTCAGAAAACATCGTCACCACCATCGGAAGTGCGATGACCACACTCTTGTAGCGAACCACCACTACCAACGCAACCGCCAAAATCGCCAAAACAGCCACGACAAGTGCATTCTTGACGAATGCCGCGCCAAGAACAGGACTAATCGTGTCCGTCTTGACCACTTTGAGCTTGACCGGCAAGCTTCCCGTCTTCAAAATAGTCTGCAAGCGCTTCATTTCCTTTGCTGCCTGCTCGCGCGCCTCACGCTCACTCGGGCCGCTCCCAGAGCCGCTAATTTGAATATCCTGCACCGGCCTCCCTTTCAAATCCGACGCGATACGAAGAGAATCAACCAAGGCGTCATCCAGGAACAAATCCAAGGGCTTGTCCAAATAACTCTGGCCGTTCTCTACAACAACGCCCAACTTGCTCGTCGCCTCAGCTTGCCTCTGCGCCGCTTCCTTCGAGAGACGAATAGCAAAGCTGAAACGGCAAAACCACACGCCGTCTTGAGGAGCGCATCCCTCAATCCTCGCCCTCGTCGCGTCCGTCCCAACAAACGTCACGTCGCGCTTGCCACCGATAAACACGGACTCGTTCCCAATCTTCGCCTCGAACTTTCCTTCTTTCGCGATCAAGTCCTTCACTTCCTCCTTCGTCGCGCCGGCAATCTCCACAACAATGAACTGGGCCCCTTGCAAATCCGTTGCGGGACGAACCGTCACGTCACTTAGTCCAAACACGTTCAGGCGCTGCTTAATGTTCTCAACGATGAAATCAAACTCGCTCTGATTCACCTTCTTCTCCGGGGCTAAAATGATACGAGTCCCGCCTGCGAGGTCAAGGCCCTTTCGCAGATTCGTCGATGGTGCATCAAAGACGGAAATGCCCAACTCCTTGAGCCCGACAACGACCCGCTCCTGCTTTGGCCGCTCCTCAACCACCGTCACGTTTTGCGTCTCATTCGTCGACTCATTAAAGACAACCTTCGTCACGTTCACCAGCTCTGTCTCGTTGAGCACCCTCACCTCGTACTCGGGAAGCAGCAAGACATCGTACACGCCCTTTGACGTCCGAATAGTAATGGTCTTGTTCACATCATCAATGGTGAAGTTCGTCGCATCAAAAAACTCGCGAACCGAACGAATAGGAATGTTATTAACAGAAACGATGCGCTCACGCCCGAGCGGAAGAATACCTGAAGGAGGATTCTCCATCCCGGCAAGCGCGGCACTGCTATTTTTTGCAATGCTCCGAATAGACACCCCCTCCACGCCGGGCGAGGGGCGAATCACGAGTATCGAGAGCAAGAGGGCGCACAAGAGCAACAGCACCCTCCAATTCGTAAAAAGCCTCTTCGCTTTGCTCATGCCTCCTCACCCCGCAAAGCAAGATACCACCGCAAAATCCCCGCATTCTGAAGCCACGTCATTACCAAGTCAACCAAGAGCCCTATCAGCAAAATCAACATGATCTGCGCAATCACCTCCGACCTCGTCACGAGCAACGCAACCGTCACGGCGACGATCGTCGTCAAACTCATCGTCAACCCCGTCCGCATAGCGCTCACAACGCGATCGAACACGGACCCTTGCTTTCGCTTCAACACGCGAACACTCAACAAAATATCCGTGTCGACGGAATAACCAATCAGCATAAGGAACGCCGCTATTCCAGCCGTCGTCAAACGCACACCGAGCACGTCAATCACCGCCATCGTAATAACAATATCCGAGAACGCGGCAAGAATCACTGCAACGCTCGGGACGAACGTTCGAAAGTACAAGAACACCACCACTCCCATAAAAACAAAGGAAAGCAACATGGCAAAAACAGTCTGGCGGAAAAAAGAAGCGCCCAAAGAAGCATCGATCGTCTCAACAGCAATTTCCTCACGCGAAACACCAAGGAGGGACTCAACCTTTGCCACCAGCGCCTCCTCATCCACATCAGCAGCGTTAATAATCACCCCCACCGGCCTTCCCAACTCGGAGAGGCCGCGAACGTCAATGTCTGCGCTTGGAAACGAGTCGCGCAACGCACGCGAAACAGCTTCCATCGAGGCATCATTTGTATAAACGGTGAGCGTAATCCCTCCCTTGAGCGAAACCCCTTTCGTGATGAACTCCCCTGTTTGCACCTTATTCACGCCCAAAACAACCAGGGCGAAGACTAAGAGCAGGAAAGGAATGAGCAAGAGCGGCTTGTAATAATCATGAATCACCCGCAAGAGACCCTTCACTTCTACCTTGGCAGGAGCCGCCTCTTCGGCCTTCTCCAAACGCTGCAAGCGCTTCCTCCTGCGAGCGCTGCGTTCTTTGAGTTGTGAAGCCCGGCGCGCCCTTCGCGATGATGCCATTTCACTCAGCGAGGTTCTTAAACAATTAATAAACATTTCGCAACACGATCCTCGCAACAACCTCCCGCAACACCCCTCAAAAAACGGCATAAAAAAGCCCCCACAAACCCCTCAGAGAAAAAAACCAGCACAGAAAGAAAACACCAAATTTATATAGGAGCGGTTCCGTAGCACCACTTACGAGGTGAGCTCTTTGTCTAAAGCCCAAATTTCCTTTGAATACCTCTTCATTCTCGGCTTCGCCTTCATCCTCATTATCGGCTCCATCACTATCTTCACGATGTACACTCGCACCACCAACCCCCAAGTAAGCGGAGGGCAAGCCCACAAAATCGCAAGCGACCTTCTCGCTTCGGCAAAAGAAGTCTACGGCATCGGAAAAGACGCGTGGATCACCCTTGATGTCAACATCCCTGACGAAATCGAAGACATCCGCATCCTCAACTACGAAGAACTCCAAGTCACCTACAACACTCCTGAAGGCACGTCCTCCATCGTCCTCTTCTCCGACATCCCGCTCTGGACAGGAAGCGGCGGCGAAGACGAGAGCATCTCTCCAGACTTTCATTCCGGCCGCATGCTCATCCGCGTCAGGTCGCACGGAACCAACGTCAGCATAACGGAGCGAACCACATAAAAAAGAAGAAAAAAAAA
>RFJU01000006.1 GCA_003694805.1 Candidatus Woesearchaeota archaeon
CTCATGGGCTTTTTCTACTTCATCAAATACGCAGACGTCAAAGCAGACAGGATACGCCGCCAAATCAGCAAAGAAATCGTCTTCGCCGGCCGCTACCTCATCATCGAACTCGAGTCAGGCGTCCCCCTCTACGAATCGTTCGTAAACATCAGCAAAGCGTTCCCCACCGTAGGCCCGTACTTCGCAGAAATCATTGCAAAAGTCGACCTCGGAACAACCTTTGAAGACGCCCTCAACGAAACCATAGCGACAACGCCAAGCCCTCAACTAAGAAAAATGCTCTGGCAAGTCCTCAACTCTCTTAAAACAGGCGCGGAAATTGCGGACTCGCTCAACGTTGTTTTCGACCAGATGATTCGCGAGCAACAAATAGAAGTCAAAGAGTACGGGAGGAAGCTCAACCCTCTCGCCATGTTCTACATGATCATGGCCATTATCGTTCCCTCTCTCGGCGTCACCATGCTCATCGTCATGGCATCCTTCCTCGGCGTCAAACTAGACCTCTTCATCCTCATCATCCTCGCACTCTTCGTCGGCTTCGTCCAATACATGTTCCTCGCCGTCGTCAGATCTCAACGCCCACCCATGGACATATAACAAAAAGCGAACGAGGCGTGAAGAGACGCGAGACACCCGCCAAAACACACTCCAGAAGAAACACGCAAAGGACAAAGGAACAAAGAAGACAAAAAAACACTCACCATGGCCAGCGCCCTTGAAACCATAGCGAAGAACACCATCCAATTCATCGAGAAACTCCTCTCGTTCAGCTTCAACTTCTCAAAGGACAAAAAGAAAATCAACAAACGAAGCCCGCATTACCAGCGAAAAATACTCCAAACCTACCTCGAAAAAGCAGGCTTCACCGAGGTCGACCCGGACATCCTCTACAAAAATGTCTTCTACACTACAGCAGGCATCCTCCTCGCCGCGACGCTTGCCATCTTCCTCCTCGGCCTCTTCAACGGCCGCCCCCTCCTCGGCATCCTCCTCTTCCTCGCCGGCATGTGGACAACGTTCTTCATCCTCCTCTGGATACTCATCTGGGTCATCGTCTACTTCTACCTTGACATGCGCATCTACCGCAGAACAAAAGAACTCGAAGCAGTCCTTCCAGACTTCCTTCAACTCACCTCAGCCAACATCTTCGCAGGCATGCCTGTCGACCGCGCCCTCTGGTACGCTGTCCGGCCACGCTTCGGCGTCCTCGCCAGGGAAATTGAAGACGTTGCCAAAAAAACCATCGCGGGAGAAAGCCTAGAAGAATCACTCCTCGAATTCACCAACAAGTACGACTCAGCAGTCCTCAAACGCTCCATCAGCCTCCTCCTCGAAGGCATGAAGTCAGGAGGAGAAATGACAGACCTCCTTAACAAAATAGCAATAGACATCCAAGAAGCAACCATCCTCCGAAAAGAAATGGCCGCGAGCGTCATGACCTACGTCATCTTCATCAGCTTCGCATCCCTCATCATCGCACCCTTCCTCTTCGGCCTGGCAACCCAACTCCTCAGAGTCGTCACAAACATCATGACCCAACTCGCCGCCACGAGCAGCAGCGCAGGAACGAGAGGGTTCTCATTCCACCTCAGCCCAGACGCAGTAACCGTCCAAGACTTCACCATCTTCGCCTACACCATGCTCGGCATCGGCTCCTTCTTCTCCGCGTGCATCATCAGCTCCATACGAAAAGGAAGCGTCAAAGACGGCCTCAAAAACATCCCGCTCTTCATCATCGTCTCCTGGCTCGTCTACTTCGTCTCACGAATC
>RFJU01000007.1 GCA_003694805.1 Candidatus Woesearchaeota archaeon
GCTTCTCCCTGATTACTCGGTTCTCACATCCAGGTTCGGCAAGCAAAGCTCAGGATGCTGCATCTTCACAAGTAGCGAACACGCAAGAGGAACACCATTTGGCCAAGGACTACCACCGCTACCACTTGCGGCAAACGGCCAAGGATCGCCAAAGCCGCCTCCTCCTCTGGAAGGAAACGGGTCAGGGCCGTTCGAACCACTCGCGACTACCAACGACGACACCAACACCAAACACAACACCAATCCCAACAACCACAACAACTTCACAACAACCACCTCCTACCTACACAAAAAAAACACAAATACCTATTTATACCTTTTGTTTTCCTACGCAAAAAAAAGCGCAGAACCTCTCGAAAAGAAAAAAAACACGAAAAGAAGCGTCTCCAAGACCTATAACTTCCCTGCCTTACCAACAGCTGCGCTCAGCAACAATGTTTATATGCTCCGAACCACTACCAACCACTGTATGCACGCGAGGAGGAACGCAACCGCTATCGCGGCGGCGCTCATCATAGCACTCACCCTCATCTCTGCGTGCACAACGAAGGAGGTGAAAACCATGGAATTAACATCACAAAGCTTCTCACACAACACAGACATGCCCGCGACGTACACGTGCGACGGCAAGGACATAAACCCCCACCTCGCATGGAGCGGCGAGCCTGAAGGAACAAAAAGCTTTGCTCTTCGTGTCTTCGACCCCGACGCGCCAGGAAACGGGTGGATACATTGGCAAATCATTAACATCCCCGCAGGCACTCACGAAATAAAAGAAGACTCCGTCCCGCAAGGAGCAGAAGAAATCCTCAACGACTTTGGAAAAACGAGTTACGGCGGCCCCTGCCCGCCATCAGGGAAACACCGATACGTCTTCACCATCTACGCCCTCGACACGGAACGCCTCGACGGCGTAACAAAAGACACCTTCCTCAACAAGGTCCAAGAACACACTCTCGCCAAAGCAGAACTTATCGGGCTCTACCAACGACGATAAAAAAAAAGGAAAAGGAAACCGCGAGTCACGCAAAAAAAGAGACGGAGCAAAAGCCTCTTCAATCAAAAACGCATAGTGTCAAGCACGCTGTGCGCGTCCTTCGAAGCCAACAATCCCTGCAGCTTGCGCCAATCACGCCCGAGACGAGCCATCAGCTTTCGACGCAGAACTTCCTTCTCCCTCACTGCAACCCTTGCAAACGTGTCAGCAACAATCAAAGGATACGGATATCCTAAAAACACCGGATCCCTGCTCAAAAAAGCCAAGAGCTCCAAAAACTCCTGAGACACCTTGCCAGCAGACTCCAACCGAAGCACGTACGAAGACGCCTCATGCAACCGAGCAGCGTGCACCCTCACCAAGCCGTCCTTTCGCGGGATAAGAACATCCTCAACCCACCACGCACCGTCCTGGAGGGCAAGCAACACTGACGAGAACGCCTTCCCTTCTTTTGAAACCCACGAATTCGTCTTTGCAACACCCACCATTCCTTCCCGCACCAAGGGCGAAATAACCGCGTCCTCCGCCTCGGAAACGCCGCGCAAGCCACCATCACGAACCAGCACGTCACCCCGCTCCCTCCCCAAAAAAAACAATTCGAGGGCGAACCGAGCAAGACCGAACACTTTCGCCGGGGAAGACCTCGCACCACCGCCCTCCTGCAAGGGAAACGAAACACGCACCCCCACATTCGGAAAGAAAAAAACATCATACACGTGCTTTTCCGAGAGCTGAACAAAAGCAAACACGTCACGACGCTTCACCTCAACCCTTCGACCCCCAAGGAAAACAACCACGGCGACACGAAGAACGCCCGCACACGAAGAAGCACTCTCGAACAAGACCGCCTCACCACCATCAACAAAAACAGTGCGAAGGCCGCGCTCTGCTGCAACAATCGGTAAGCAATCACGTGTAGCAACTACACGAGAAACAAATCCTTCTTCTGCAAGCAATTCGCCGCCATCAACACCTCCCTCAACACCTGCGAGGGCTTCCCGAATCCGCTCAACCAACCAATCCACTACGAACGAAAGACACAACAACCATAAAAAAACTTCGATTCTGCCATTCAAAGAAAAACCACAACCAAAACAAGAGGAACAAGCACAACAAAAAAAAGAAGCGACAAGAAAAAGAAACAACAACCCCGCGCAAAAACCTGCCGGAACAGAGCGAACTTACACAAAAAATCAAGCCTTAAACAACAAACACTCCCTTACTTATACCCTTTGTAAGGATGAAACAATCTCGCCTGCGGGTAGGGCTGCACCAACTCCAAATACTCCTTTATGTGCTGCTGCAAGCGGTACGCCGTCTTCCTGGCGTCTTCCTTCAACACCTCAATCTGGTCGCGCCAAATTTTTTTGCGAAACAACCAGTCAATTTGCTTGAGAAACGCGTGCTTTTGAAATTCGTTCCTATAATCAATCTGCAGCCACGCTTCCAGCCGAACAATAACATCGCCCTTATCCACCTTCACCTTCTTCTTCTCATGCAAAATCTCCGCCTTTGACATGGCAATCGTCTGCAAATTAATCCTAAAAAAAAGACGATGATACGCGTTCTTCGGCGTCGTTCCGGACGGGTAACGCACGACTCGCCACCACGCGTGATGATCAGTCATGCCTGCCTCGTTCACCCGCTCCCAATAGAGCACTTCCTTAAAGTTGAGATCCCCCCCGCTCGCCGGCTGCGCGTCAACATCCGTCTGAAACCCTTCCTCTTCCAACCAGAAGTGTAAAGACTTGTACAACTCCTTCAAATCAAAAACGTTCTCGTACTCGAGCTCGGTCTTTAACACAAGAATATCCCGCTCCTTATCAAGCGTTCCGTCCTCCTTAAAGCGCAGCATCACCTCCCCCTACGCCCCGAACATATATAAAACTATCGACGAGCCCCCGCCAGCACACAAAGAGGGAACCCAGAAAAAAACACTCGCTCATCCAAGCAAGGCGTAACGCAAAAATAACGGGACAAACACGAGCGAAACTATACTCATCAACTTAATCAAAATGTTTAGACTAGGCCCGCTTGTGTCCTTGAACGGATCCCCAACTGTGTCACCAACCACGGCGGCCTTGTGCGCATCCTTCCCCTTGCCGCCAAAGTGGCCTTCCTCAATGAACTTCTTCGCGTTGTCCCACGCGCCACCCGCGTTCGCCATGAACAACGCAAGCATCACACCAGAAACGAGCGCGCCGGCAAGCAAACCACCCAACGCCTCAACACCAAGCACAAAACCAACAAGGACAGGGGCAAGCACAGCAAGAACACCTGGCACGACCATCTCCCGCAGCGCGCCCCTCGTTGCAATATCCACACACCGAGCATAATCCGCCTCGACCTTGCCTTCCAAAAGACCCTTCGTCTCCTTAAACTGCCGGCGAACCTCGCCAATCATGCGGAACGCCGCCCTCCCCACTGCTTTCATAGACAAACTGCTAAAAAGAAACGGCAACGCTCCACCAAGGAAAAGCCCAATAATCACCAAGGGCTCGGTCAAATCAATCGCGCTCAACCCCGCTTCCTTCGTAAACGCGCTGAACAAGGCAAGAGCGGTCAACGCAGCACTTCCAATTGCAAATCCTTTTCCAATCGCTGCCGTCGTGTTCCCCGCCGCGTCAAGCGCGTCGGTACGCTTCCGCACTTTGCTACCAAGACCGGCCATTTCAGCAATGCCGCCAGCATTATCAGCTACCGGACCGTACGCATCAACCGCGAGGGAAATGCCAAGCGTGCTGAGCATCCCGACAGCAGCAATGGCAATACCGTACAAGCCACCAGACCAGAAAGCAACACCAATCGCCAGCACCAACACGAAAATTGGCAAAGCGGTCGACTCCATCCCAACCGCGATCCCTTCAATCACGTTCGTCGCGGCGCCCGTCGTTGACGCCTTGCTAATCTTTCTTGTCGGAGCAAACCTTGCACTCGTGTACACCTCCGTCAAAACACCAATCGCGACACCGGCAAGAAGCCCAGCAAACCCCGCCCAGAAAAGCTTCAGCGACGAAAACATCACCCACGAGAGCGCAAACATCCCGACAGCGACAAGCACGCTCGAAACAATAAGGCCCTTACGAAGCGCGGCGTTAATCTCTGCATCCGTCCTGGCACGAACAAAAAAAGACCCTGCCAAGCTTGCGACGACACCCACACTTGCCACGAACAAAGGAAAATACACCCCGCTCGCGCCCAAAGAAGCAGCACCCAGGAGCATAGCCGACACCAAACTACCGACATAACTTTCAAACAAGTCGGCACCCATCCCAGCAACATCACCAACATTGTCACCGACGTTGTCAGCAATAACTGCAGGATTCCTCGGATCATCTTCAGGAATTCCTGCTTCAACCTTTCCCACCAAGTCAGCACCAACATCAGCCGCCTTCGTGTAAATGCCCCCGCCCACGCGAGCAAAAAGCGCAATGGACGAAGCGCCAAAGCTGAATCCCAAAATAATATCAAGACGCGAAAGCGAATCTTCAATCCCGAAACCAAGAAACACCACCATCAAACCCAAGAGCGCAAGGCCAACAACAGAAAGGCCCATTACGCTCCCGCTCCGAAAGGCGATGCGCAACGCCCGGTTCAAACTTGACCGCGCCGCGCTCGCCGTGCGGACGTTTGCCGCCGTCGCGACACGCATCCCGACAAAACCGGCCAGCGCACTACAAAACGCTCCGAGCAAGAACGCCACAGCCGTTCCGTTCTTCACCTGGCCCTTATCAATAAAAACGAGCAAAACAACGCCAACAACGAGGACAAAACCAGACAAAATCAAGTATTCCCGCTTCAGAAACGCCATCGCCCCCTCACGAATGTACCCTGCGATGTCACGCATCTTCCTCGACCCTTCCGGCTCCAGAAAGATAGCACGAGCAAACAACGCTGTGCTCGCAAGTGCAACCAACGCTAACAACACAACAATCCACGCCATCACCATTGAACCATCACCTCAACCGTGTACAGGAACAAAAATACGTTCTCGTGCTTTCGAAATGTTTTCCAAAGGTGCTCTGCAAGCGTTATTTAAACGTTTCGCTCCTCCCACGTTTTGCTTGCAGACCCCACTCAACTTTCACAACACTTAAAAGCAGACTGTTGAACAAGACAACAATGCGTGCTCATACGCAAAGCAAAAAAGAAAACAACCACACCAAAAACACACCATCCTATGAACAACACGAAAAACAACGCAAGACAACGGCTCGCAACCATCAAAGAAGCGCTCACCACGAGGTACTACCCTTACTCCTTCGTCCTCATCACGCTCCTCTACTTCGGCATCAACGCTTGGGCAAACCAGCTCTACATCTCACTCCCAGCACTTGTCCATTTCAGCCTCAGCATCAGCATTCCCTTCGCACTCTTCACCTTCCTCAACGCAGTCCTGGTCGGGCTCGTCGCCAACCTCCTCCACCTCCGATACGCCAACCTCAAACGCATAAGCAAAGCCGGGGCAGTAGGAGGTGCGGGTGCCGCAGCAGGCCTCATTGCAGGCGCATGCCCCGGATGCTTCGTCGGCGTCTTCCCCGCCCTCGCAGGCTTGTTCGGAAGCTCCCTTTCCCTCCTCGACCTCCCCTTTAACGGCATTGAAATCCTTGCAGCATCCGCCGCCCTCCTTGCCATTGCAATCTATTACCTCACCAATCCCATCGCGTGCGCCCCGATGCCTTCCAAGAAAAACAAACAAGAACAAACAAGACAAAAACAAACAAGAAGAAAAGGGGGAAAAAGAGAAGACTGACAACACACCCAACGAAATCATTCCTTTTAATCAAGCCACGACGAGTTGTCCTGAAGCTTTTGAGGCAAGTAATCCGTTACAACAAAATTCAACCCGTGCTTGGCAAGCGCCTGCTGCTCAGCCCTCACCTTCATCTGCATCAACTGCTTAAGCGCACGCTGCCACGACACATGATGCTGAACGAATGGATCGTTCTTCAAACCGTCCTTGATACGCTTCACATCAACATCCTTGAGCGGATGTGTCGGGAGCTTGTACGCAATGATGTCCTGCGGCGTGATTCCCAAAAACTTCGCGCGCGGCACACAAAAAAACTCGTTAATATGCGCCGCGTTCCCCGAACCCACCTTCAGCGTCCGGTAAATATTCAAAAAACCATACGGGTCACCATCAGTAAAAACGTACACAGGCAGGCCCTGCTCGTCCGAGAGTCGTCTAATAAACCGCCTGCACGCCCGCGTCGGCACACCCCCCATGCTGATAAGAATACAATTCTGCTTCTTCCAAAAACCTTGCTTGTTCAAGCGCTCAAACATACCGGCAGTTTCGATAGCAAGCACGAATTTCGCCTTTGTCTCGAAACGCAAATCCTCCACGCTGGAAGGAATAGAATACGCCCCTGAACCAAACCGTTTGCAATCAATCTTGATCTCTTTCCCGGAAGCAGGATCAACATCCACCACGACCAAATCGCCTGCGACGTCGCCTCCCTTCTCTTCCGGCTTAAACCCGAGCTGCTCACGATTCACCCGCAACATCGCTTCAATATCATCCATGATCGTGTCAGACTCGGCCTGCTCCTTAAACCGCGCATCACTCCAGTTCTTAGAAACATAATACGCCTCCCTCTTCGTCGCGTTATCACCAGTCAAGGCAAGCTCCTTGCTAAGCGCCATCATCTTCAGCGTCTGTGCAAACGTCTTCACCGTTCCGGCGGAAAGCACACGCGTCTTCTCCTTCCCCTCTAAATCAAAAAAACCGCGCTTCTCATCATACCGGACGTTAGAGAGCGCACGAATAGGAACCGACAAGGAAGGTGCGCGCTTCTTCTTCACCGCGTCGTATACCTCCTTAGCCGCGCCGACCAGCTTCTGCACAATACCTTCCCGCTTATTCAACTTCTTCTTCATCTTCACCACGGCCAATCTTGGCAAAGGCCTCATCAAACTCCACGTTCTTGCTCGCGTCAAACTCTAGCGACTCAATCTTCCCCCTCTTCTGCTCTAAAATACGCTCCAATTCCTTTTCAAGCCGTTCCTTCTCTTTCTCATCCAAATCAAGCAATTCCTGCAACGCGCCCGCCATGTGAGGCAAATACTTCTCAATAAACGCCCGCTTTTTGAGCTCATCACGAACACGGTACTTCTTTCGAACATACGACCCGAGCCGCCTCCCAACTTCTTGCAACGCCAGCTTCATCTCCTTAATAATCTCAGGATACTGCGCAATGGCTTCCTTCGACTCTGACGTGAACGGGACCCACACGCTTGCAATATGCACAACAATCGTCAACGGCGCTACAGGCAAGCTCCCGTTCGACTGCTTCAAACCATACGCTGACCACTTCGTCTGCACAACTGCCTTCGTCATGGCACACGCCCCTTGCTGATACAAAAGAGGGACGCGGTTCGCAAACCGAAGAAGCGTTGCCTGCTTATCACCTGGCTGCGCGCCTCCATACGCGACAGCGCACTCAATCTGGAACGGGTTTCCCCGATACACCGCAGGAGGCCTTGTCACCGCAGCATAAAACTCCGCATTCACTTCCTTGCGCAGCCCCTTCTCCAACACGTCAGCCCCGATTGGACTAATACAATCCGTTGACGGCGCAATAATCTTCGTCTTCTGAATCGCCTCGTAAAGCGACTCCACCTGCTCACGCCCCAAGTCCACAGGCCGCTTCGAAGGCAAGAGCTTCGCATGCTGACAAATCTCTTTAGCCACGTTCGCAGAAACCCTGCTGAACTCCGACGTCAAGAACTGCTGAAGCGTCTTCGCCCGCGTCTGCTGAGCCATCTTGAGCAAAACACCCAACTCAACACCGTACGGATGAGGCTTGACCTCCTTTGGCAGCTTCGGCGCCTCCTCAGTTGCGCGCGGAAAAATAATCTGCTCCGCCTTTGGATTAACATACACGATTGTAGCATGCGGGTTCGCAATCGCTGTTTCCTTCAAGTACTCATCCACACTGGTCGACCCTTTCATGTACACCGCTTCTAAGTCAAGCTCAATCCTCGTTCCGTGCTCCTTTTTCCATTCACGAACCTCATCCTTGAGCACTTTTGGCTCATTACGCTGCGTATCAATATGCAACTCATAATAATGCGCCGGCCTCGCCTTACCCGTCTTTGATACTATCTTTGCAGACCTGCCTGTCATGAGTTGAGCGTACATCACCGCAGCACTAATGCCAATGCCCTGCTGCCCTCGCTGCTGCCGCCTCGTGTGAAACTTCGACCCGTACAAGAGCTTGGCAAAAATCTTCGGAATCTGCGCCTTCACAATCCCCGGCCCGTTATCCTCAACAACGATACGGAAGCGCTGCTCTCCCAATTGCACGATTTCCACGATGAGCTCAGGCAAAAACCCTGCCTCCTCACACGCGTCCAGCGCATTGTCCACCGCCTCCTTCACCGTGGTCAAAAGCGCTTTCCTAGGATTGTCAAATCCCAAAAGGTGACGATTTCTCTCAAAGAACTCCGCGACGCCAATGGCGCGCTGCTTCTTTGCCAACTCTTCTGCTTTTACACTCACAGCACACTCACGCCCACTCCTGCCACACCAACCATTTATAAAACTTTTGGGGCGGGCGCTTCTTTGCACAAAAAAAAGAGAAACTAAAAAAGAGAAACTAAAAAAAAGAAGGAAGCAACAACAAAGGAAAAAAGAAGAGAAAAAAAAACGCTGACAAAAAAAAACAATCCTAAAAGTGAACAACACAGCACACACTACCGGCGCAACAAACACCACCAACGCGCAGGCCCTCGCCCGCCTCAAAGAACGAATACAACAAGAGCTCGACTGCCCCCTCAAACACGCAGCGACCAACCTCGTCTTCGGCAAAGGCAACCCCGACGCAGATATTATCTTCATCGGAGAAGCACCTGGAGAACAAGAAGACAAAGCAGGCGAGCCCTTCGTCGGAAGAGCAGGAAAAGAACTCGACAAGCTCCTCCACAGCATCGGCCTCTCACTCCGCGACATTTACATCGCCAACATCCTCAAATACCGGCCGCCAAACAACCGAGACCCCACTCTTGAAGAAATTCAACGGCACACACCCTACCTCATCGAACAAATCCTCATCATTAAACCAACTATTATTGCAACCTTAGGCAACTTCGCAACAAAATTCTTCCTCGCAAACCAAAACCCCCACCACATGCGGCGCGTTAGCGGCATTAGCGCCCTCCACGGCAAGCCACGCCACACAACCATTAACGGCCGGCACTTCATCATCTTCCCCCTCTACCACCCCGCTTCCATGCTCTACAAGCCACCTCTGCGCGCAACGCTGGAAGAAGACTTCCAACGCTTACGGCGCCTGATCACGGCCGAACGCGCCGCCCAAAGCACCCAGCAAAGCCTCACCAACTACTCGTAACAAAACATAACAAAAAAAACACCCACAATCGTTAAAACAAATACGAAAGCAGCAAACAACAAAAAAGCCCAAAAAAAACAAGAGGAAAAAAAACTCCGCAACATTGAAAAACACCTCCTCCAACCCTGCCCCTTCATGAACAACGAAGAACGCCGACAAAAGCTCGTCATTCCTGTTAAGAAACTCACTGACAGCGCCACCCTGCCCACCTACGCAAAAGAAGACGACGCAGGCCTTGACCTGTACAGCACCCACGAAGCAACCATTCTCCCCGGCGAGCGCGCACTCATCAAGACAGGCATCGCACTCGCCATCCCGCAAGGCCACGCCGGCCTGATCTGGCCGCGCTCCGGCCTCTCGGCAAAGCACGGCATTGACGTCCTCGCCGGCGTCGTCGACGCTGGTTACCGCGGCGAAGTCGGCGTCGTCCTCCTCAACACTGGAAAGAACGCCGTAACGCTACGAAAAGGAGAACGCGTCGCGCAGCTCCTCATTCAACCCGTCAACCACGCAGAACTCAAAGAAGTAGACACGCTTCCTGAGAGCCAACGCGCACAAGGAGGCTTTGGGAGCACGGGCAAATAACTAAACCCCGCCCGCGCCCAACACTCCGCCCTCAACGCTTCCCCAACGCTTCCTTCAACCCGCCCAGATCAAGCACGACGCCGACAGGACAGTGATCCGAGCCCTGCACATCCTTCAAAATGAACGCCTTCTTCAAGAACGGCCGGAGCTCCTCACTGACGAGCACATAATCAATACGCCAACCAATATTCCTCGCCCTCGCGTTAAAGCGATAGCTCCACCACGTGTAATGCCCTGGCCCTTTCTCAAACTCGCGAAACGAATCAACAAATCCCGCCTTGATGTACGCATCCATCCCTGCTCGCTCCTCATCAGTAAAGCCAGGATTCTTCCTGTTCGCCCCGGGGTTTTTCAAATCAATTTCCTTATGCGCCACGTTAAAATCTCCGCAAACGACAACAGGCTTTTTTTTCCGAAGAGAACGCAAGTACTGCAAAAAATCCCTGTCCCACTTCATACGGTACGGAAGACGAGGAAGCCCGTGTTGCGCGTTTGGAACATACACGTTGACCACAAAAAACCAGTCAAACTCCGCTGTGATAACCCTTCCTTCTCCCGCGTGCTCTCCAAAATCATACGCGACCTTCAACGGTTTGCGCTTTGAAAAAAGCGCCGTCCCGCTATACCCTCTGCGCTCTGCACAATTCCAAAACTGCACAAACCCCTTCAAAGGAAGAGGGTGCGGCTCATGAATCTTCGTCTCCTGCACACAAAGCACATCAGGACGCTCCCGCTCCACAAACGCCACAAAACCTTTCTTCTCTACTGCACGAATACCATTCACGTTCCACGACAACAACTTCCACTCAGACTCCGGCACAACTACCACCCCTCAGTTCCCACAGCACTCCCCACCTTACTTCCCACTCCACGTCCTGCGTCACGTCTCCCTCTCAAACCGAAAGAACACTTTCTCAAAATCAACCACCTTTCCCTGGCGCACTTCCACACCCTCTCTGCGCAGCAACGCCACCTTCTTCGCAACGCCGCGAGCGAACCCCCCAACGCTACCATCACTGGCCACCACCCGATGGCACGGGACGTGCGGGGCGAACGGATTCTTATTCATCGCCCGCCCAACTGCACGAAAGCCTTTCGAACCCAACGACCTCGCAAGCTCGCTGTACGTCGTCACACGACCAGCAGGAACTTGCAGTAAACGCTCATAACACTTCCGAGAAAAAACAGAAACGCCTTGGAGAATCTCACGACGAAAAACACCCCCTGCATTCTCCCCAACTCTCGACGCCGCCTTCACGTTCCACCTCACCAATCCTTCAACGCTTCACGCCGAGCAATCCTTCTGTGCTTCTCCAACCACCGATACACTGCAGCATGCGTACTCCCCTCCAGCAAGGACTCAACAGCACGCTTAGCAATGGGCACATCCTCAACCCGCCCAATAATCCCCACCGTCTTCCCATACACCATCACGTGCGTCTCGGTCAGCTCCTCAATAGTCCTTCGAGCCTTCCCGCCAGCCCCGATAACCCTTCCGCGCACGCGCACGACTTGATTCTTCTCCTTCGCGTAATCCGCAATGGAGATGAGCTCGAAGGCAAAGTCTTGCCTTAGCAACAACTTCGCAACATCCGGATGAAACCCGCGCGCAATGGCGTGGACCACTTCCTTGAGCGCGTATAACTGAACAGAATCCTCTCCGCTCACCACCACCTCTCCTTCACGAGAATCAACTTCTATTTGCGCGTGGCATTCCTCCTCCAACTCCTTCTTCACACTGCCTTTCTGGCCAATCAACACGGCCACGCGCTCCTTGGGGATTTTTAAGGAATAGGAAAACTCCATATGAAAAAGGGATTTCAACAAGAGTTTTTAAGCCATTCCCTTTCGGCCCGCGCTTCTTCGTCTCCCCAAGCACCCAAAACCAAAAAAACCAGTTTTCTCATCCAAGAAGGACGCTTCATCTGCAAAAATATTTATAAACCCAGAAGGGGTTTAAGATTCAAAAAAAAAAACGCTTCGTGACGTCCACCAACAACACGACGTACTTCCACACGACGCATTCCCACCATTTGCTCATCACAGCACAACTTCAAAACAAGACTTCAAAAACAAGAACCCATGCTTCCCATCACCACCACCCCCGCGGCGAAACGCCTACCACAACAACACCAGAGAACACGAGCAAACACCCCCACACACTCGCCGAGCCGTCCTCTCCGCACCGCATTCCGCCCCTCACACGACGTCTTCTCCACTCCGGCAATGATGATCTTCCTACTCCTCCTTTTCCTTGTCTTCTCCACCTTTGCAAGCGCCCAACCCCTCCCCACGCCCCCAGAAGAATTGGCATCTTTCTCGGGCGTGGTCTCGCCGCCGTCACTTCCAGAAGACACACAAAACACGCCCATCATCATCAACCTCGCAACGGAGCAAGGAGAACTCGAACAAAGCCACGTGCTCATCACCCTCCAAGGAGCAACAAACAAAACAACCCTCATCTACCTCGACAAAGGAAGCACGCTCACCCTCGAACTCCCCAAAGGAAGCTGGAACATCACCCTCCGCATTGACATGCTCGGCACGGAAGGAAAAGACTACTACTTCACTGGCACCATCGACACCAACCGCTACGAAACGTTCACTGCTCCCCTCCTTCCCGTTGGGAGCGCCCGCGGCGTCGTGCGAACCAACGACGGCAAAGTCATCACTGACACCACCGTCACGGCGAACTGCGGCCCTCCCTACGGCGACCAAAAACCAACAAGGACGAACACGTACGGCACATTCCGCTTCGACTGGCTCCCTGTCGGGACCTGCACCTTCTCGTCACGAAGCGACGGCCACGTCGGCTACACAACAGCACGCATCAACCAAGGAACGACCAGCGAACTCATCATTACCCTGACTGAGCCCGTCGCGCACACACGAAGCAACTGGGTTTTCTGGGCGCTCGCCGGCCTCATCCTCATGGTCCTCCTATTTTACTACCTCTCCTCCCCGTCAAGCAAGCATAACAAATCAGAACGAGGACAGGAAGCGAGAAAAGATGACAACACAAACACATCCTCACACGCTGCCAGCCCAGAACAAGACGGCACCAGCACCCCTGCAAAGAGCAGCGCCCCGGCGAAGCGCTTGAGCCAGCGAACCCGAGACATCCTCCACACCCTCACCCCCAACGAGCAACGCGTTGCCACCTTCCTCCTCGAAAACCCCGGAGCGTACCAAAACAAAATCGTCCACGCCACCAGCATCCCAAAAACAACGCTGCTTCGCATCCTCACTTCGCTCGAGCGAAAAAACATCATCTCTATCAAAAAAGAAGGAAAAATCAAGCGAATCAGGTTAACTCCTTGGTTTCTCGGAGAAAAACAAGAATAAACACGGAAAAAAATCGTAAAAAGCAAAAAGGACCAAAAAGGACCTTTTTTTCACGCCCAACGTCCGCATAAAAAATAAATAAAGGAAACAGAACAAGAACTCTTGCGAGGCGCCCTTGGAGAAGAAGAGGTCCTCTTTCGCAAGCGGACGGTCAACTGCAGCACCGCGTGCTCGCTACCCGTCAAGAACATACGCTGCTTCACCCCCCTCAGACCCCTTCCTTCCAAGGCATAACGCCTCCTCAAAAAAAACTTTAAAAACTATAATTAGAAAAAAACACAAAAACGGAGGAATCCACCATGAACACCCCCCCTAAACAAAAACTGCTATTGCTTGTGCCAGCACTCTTACTACTCGTCGCGAGTGCGATGCTCGCCAGTGCGAAAACACCGTTCTTTGAGAGAGACACGCTCCAAGAATCCCAAACGAAGACGTACGAGCTTGACGGAACCTCTTTTGAAACAAACGTCGCATTCATCGGGGCAGTGTCCCAAAAACCGGGCCAAAAACCAGAAGTTCGCTTCGCTGTAAACGGCGTTCTCACCAACCTCCTCACCGTTGGCGAATACGACTTCGCGGCAGGAGCATTCATCGCACCACTCCACATCACCAGCACTGACAAAGAGAAAAGCGTTGAATTCATCATTGCCAAGGAAGACGCGGTGAACGTCGCCACCCTCGGAAAAATGCCTACCACCACAAAGAGAATCCAAGTATTCCGAGGAGGCACGTATGACGTCATAGTCGGAGCCAACACTATCACAAAAGACTACGTCATCCTCGCAACAGAGAACGGCCTTACCGACAAACTCAGGATTGGAGAGCTCGCCCCCATTCCCAACAGCGATGGCGACATCGTCGCCGACGCCCTCATTATCGACATCACCATCAACGACGAGCAAGAATCCGTCACGTTCGCACTCATCGCCCGGGACGAAGAACTAAGAATCTCGCAGGACTCAGTCGTTTCCGCTGGTGTCGAAACGTGCGGGGAGGATGGCAAATGGTACGCTAGCTCGTGGGACGCCTTCCTAGGAGGCGTCAAAAAGGCAAAAGACCCACGCATTTGCGGTCAACCCGGGTCTCCTTCACCACAGGCACCACTGGCACCACGAGCAGCGCCCGCCACCCTTGCAGAGTACCCTGACTTCCTCTTCAAAGACGACAAACTTGACGCAGTCATCGTCGTAGGCAAAAACGCGCCCTCAACAGACGTCATCACCGCCATTGACATCGCAGCCCAACTCACCCTATCAAACGACGGCGCCTTAGAAACCGGCATTGCCGTTCTTGACACCGACGTCGCGTTCGACGAGCAAAACGCAATCGCGGTGGGGAGCCCTTGCGACAACACCTACGTTGCAAGAGCCATCGCGCACCAGCTCGGCTATAGCGACCGCAAAGTCTACCCCGCCGGCATGCGCGCGTGCGAATACCTCCAAAAAACAGCGCTGCCCGAAAACGCGGGCGTCATCGCCCTCCCCACTCCTGAAGAGCACTACACCGTCCTCGTCACAGGAATGAGCACTATTGAAACAAGCTGGGCGGGCGACCTCCTCGCCAACCCAGTCGATTTGACCTGCAGAGGCCCCCCCAGGATAGATCCTGACCACCGCCTTGGCCGTCCTTGCGCCAGAGACATCACAGGCAGCTTCTGCACCGTCGAGCCAACCAGCAGCACCACCCCAGGAGAAGGAAAGCACAAATTTGGAAAGTACTACGTTTCCTGTCAAGCCACCTGGCCAGAACCAAGAAACGCCACCACCACTGAATGCCCCAGCGTGAGCGAATCCGTGCGGCTCTACAAGAAAAGCACGGTCTACCTCAAGCCAGGCATGGACGTCGTTGCAACGCCGGTGTGGAAGGACAACGCAGAACCCCTCACCTTCTCCTGGGACGGCAGCGTCATGGAAAGCTACCCAGAACAATACCCCATAACGATTAACGGAGAAACCCACTCGCTCTCGGAGAGGACGAGGAGCATCACCCTTCCTTCAGGCCTCATCCTCTACCTGCGCGTCACAAAACCATCTGACACGTGCGAGAGCATCGGACTGCAAATCCGCGCTGAAGAACCACCCGCCAACCGCATCAAAGTCAGCATAAACCTCGACAAAGGATGGAACCTCATCACAGCACCGGGGAAGGTCCTCTCCTTCGTCCCGACCGGGCAGGACAAACTCCTCGGGTACGTATGGCTCGCAGAGGAGAAGCAATACGTGACGCTCAAGGAGGCCCGCGCCGTCCTCAAAGACCGATTCCAAGTCTATCTAGCAACGCACGCGTTTTGGGTGTACAGCTATAACGACCAAGAGCTCGTCATGAACATCAAACCCTTCAACGTCGACGAACTCGAAGTCGCCGAAGGATGGAACCTCCTTCCCATCATCAGCCCATTCAACGGGAAGAACCTCAAAACGCTCAGCAACGGCTGCGAACTCCAAAGCAGCTACTTGTGGGACAGCAAGAACCAGCGATGGAGCAAATGGTCCTTGAACGCCCTCCTCAGCGAAGACCTTGTCGGCGAAGGCATCCTTGTCAAGAGCAAGAACGCCTGCTCACTCCAAGGAGGCATCCTCATGCCACCCTCCTTCCCCGTCGAGTCACCCCCAGGCACCGTCACGTCACCACGAGTCATAACACCTGTGTACAAAGGTGGCGGAGGAGCTGGAGGTGCTGCTACCGTGAAGAATCTCAAAGGAGGACGCGTGCACATCGTACAACACCCCTCCGGAACCAAAGTAGCCATCTTCAACAACCCCTTATGGGATGAAAAACGCCGAACACTCATTAAGGAAATGATAGTATCCCTCGAAAAAGAAGATGTCATCAGCATCGACGAAGAAGGCGTCATAACGGTGAATGAGGAGGAGGATGAACAATGAACAAGAACCAACAAACCATCAGGCCAGTATACGCACTAGTACTAGTGAGTCTTATCGTCTTGCTTGCTCTCGCGGCCGCGTGCACGACAAGGACGACCCAGAAGGACCAACCCCCGACCACAGAAAAAGACGGAACGCAGGCAACGCAGAACAGTGACGGGCAAGAAAACACTCCATCCGGCACGCCGAGCGAGAAACAACCGGGCGAGAACGAACTTCCTGAAGAACCTCTCGGCATTGACGACGTCTTCAGCGACGACAACCAAATAACGCCGCCAGGCATACCCGGCTAAAAAAAAAACCGAACAAACAAAACAAACGTTTTTCCCTTGATTTTTTCTTTTTTCCCTTGTAAAACCAAAGGTTTAAAACAACCGGGCGTGCTAAGACAACAAGCACATGGCCCGAGAACAAACAAGAACGCACACCCATCACAACTACCACCTCCTGCGCTCCAGCGACCTCGCCCTCATCCTCATCGGCTTCCTCTCCCTTGGCGTTCTTCGCGCAGACCTCGCAGTAACTGCAGGATTCCTTTTTGCAATCCCCTACCTCTTCGCAACAAAAAGAACAACACTCCTCTCCCACCTCGCCCTCGCATTCTTCCTCGCCGTCCTCTGGATGATCGCCGCAAAAGACACGTACCAGTACAACAAGCCTTTCCTCACCGTCTTCGGCATCAACACATTCCCCCTCTTCGCGTGGACAATCGGACTCCTCGCACTCTACCTCATCTACAGCCACATTGAACACCGATTCCACAAAGAACCCCTCGTAGCAAAGCTCCTCATTTTCCTCGCCATTTACTGGCCCCTCCTCATCATCGGAGAAACCATAGCATACCACGTCTTCAACGTCCGCAACCTCGCAACAGCAATGTACCCCGGCCTCCCCTTCTGCAACTGCCTTCACGCCCCGCCCTGGATGCAAGCAGGCTACTTCCTCCTCGGACTGATCTTCCTCGCGCTCTGCTACGTCTTTGACCTAGAAAACCCCCACCTCACCGCGAGGCTAAAACCTGCTCTCGCAAAGAATCAACCGTAACCGCAACGCCGAGCTTCGCAAAAAAACGCGCAACGTTTCTACAGTCCCGCTCCAAGAGCTCAGGAGCCAAGGAGTCCTGCACAACCGTGGACTGAGAAAAATCAATGAAAACCGGCACCTCAGCATCATTCAAGATATTAAACTCGCTCAGATCCCCATGCACCAACCCCGCCCGCCACAACGCACCCATCATCTTCGCCACCTCAACAAAAAAACCTTCAGGATCAAGCGGGCGCGCATCCTTCACCCGAGGCGCTGGCTCACTCCCACCAATCAACTCCAAAACCAAAATATTATCGCGAAACACGAGCGGGGCGGGAACTCGGACCACCTCACGAGCCCGCATCAAGTTACGAAACTCTCGCTTCGTCCACGCAAAGATCGTCTTCCTGCGTTGGTTGCGCAACCCTTCAAACCGCGGATCAGACCTCAAGTACTGAAACATCTTGAGAAAATCACACGTTTCCAGACGATAAATCTTAACGATAACCCGCTCACCAGACGCCGTACGGGCCGTGAACACATTACTCTCCTTCCCAATCGCGATGGGGCTCTCCAACTCTTCAAAATGCCCCTGCGCCTGGAGCTTGAACAAATTGCGCAGCGTATACTCATCAAACACGTTCTTGTACGTCTTCCACGCTTCCTTTGATTTCCTTCTTGCCATACTCGCCCCGAGCGCTCCTACAACCACAAGCAACGCCCCTGCTGAAAAAAAAAAGCCAAACAAAAAAAAATAAACGGCCGTACCCTGTTAGGCACACTAAAGATAAGAGCAGAACACACTCCTATATTAAACCTTGCCTGTTAAAAGAATAAAGGACAAGAACGCCACAAAGCGATAAAAACAAAAAGACGGAATCAAAAAAACAAAAAAAAACAGCCTCCTTCTTCTTGTCGCCCTCGTTTCCCAGCAAACATCAGCAACAAAAAAAAACAACAAAAAAAACCGCTCTTTCTAAAAATCATCTGCCGTGAGTATCTGAACCTGGCCGGAACTCTTCACTTTGCTACTCATTCCCGCAACGAAGGCGACATTCGCCCGATCAGCCACTTGCAAGAGGTCCTTGTCAACAACACCATCGAAAATAATGCTGTACACGCCGCCACGCAACGACTTAATCGTGCTCTGCAACTCAGTAACCGGCACCTTTCCAAGGATGTTGAGCTTTTCATCAAGGAGGTACGCTCCCCGCGTTCCGATCAAGTCCTCAAGCATCTGACCAAACTTTTTCTTTTCACTATCGGAAAGCTTTTTGACCGTTCGCGGCTCTGCCTTCTTCTCCTCTCTCCCCCCATTCCTGGACTGGCGAGGCGCGGGCCTCTGCTGGCGAGGTGACGTATTACTCTTCACCGGAGCCTCTAACTTGTACTGCTCCGCGGCAACCTTGCTGCGCAACGCCTTATGAATCTCCTTCTTTGTCAACTCTTCAACTTCCTTCCCGTCCGGCGCCTTCGTAACAAAATCAATCTCTCCGCCAGAGGAAAAGACTTCCTTAATGATGAGGTCGCCGCCGCGATCCCCATCAACGAAGACCGTCACGACTTTGCGCTTCGTCAACTCAATAATGCTTTCCGGCACGTTCGTCCCGTTAATCGCAATAGCATTCTTAAAGCCGTGCTTGAGCAAATTCAACACGTCAGCCCGGCCCTCAACAAGAATGACTTCGTCAGACTCTTCAATCGCGGGACCTGCAGGAAGGCGCTCGCGCCCGTACTCTGTAATCTCCATCACGCGCACCGAGTACGCAACCTCATCGGCAAGCTCTTGCGAATCAGGCATCACGCTGTCCATAAGGTTTTTCAAAAGCTCCTTCGCCCTGCTAATCACGTGCTGGCGCTTGGAGATACGAATGTCTTCAATCTCCTGCACCTGAATCTTCGCGTTGCACGGACCAATGCGCTGGATGATTTCCAACGCCGCCGCTACGATGGCGGTTTCTGCTTTGTCAAGCGAGGAAGGAATAATGATCTCGCCGCGCGTCTTTCCGCCTTTTGTATCCACGTTCACTTCAATCCTGCCGATGCGCCCGGAACGCTGCAACTCGCGAAGCTCGAGATCGGCGCCGAGCAAGCCTTCAGTCTGCCCAAAAATCGCGCCGATAACGTCCGGCCTATCCACTACCCCATCAATGAAAATTGATGCGTGGATTATGTACTTTGCTGAAACTTGTGCAATCTTTGCCATTGTCTATCACCTTTTTCTTTCAGCGGCCAGAATCAACCAAAACCCTCTTTTTCCCGGCTTAGCCATGGCCGTTGCCAAAGCGCGCGTCTTTTCCCTTTCAACGCTTTTTGCAACGCCTTCGCTTCCGGTACCACGAGAGGCAGCCTGCAAACCACAAAGAGCTTGCAAACCTCTCAAACACCTCTCAGAACAGGAATTCCCCCAAACCTTTCCACAAAAACAAGTTGTTATCCGATGAATAAAGGAGGACCAGGTATGTGAGGATCTCACTGTTCCTTAAAGGGATTATTGATTTTGACCGCAAATGATTATGGGACAAGCCTGGTGCACTAACTCTCCCCAGTTTCCTGGGAGGCACAAGCGGAAGGTAGGGCCGCTCCTGCCTGGGATCATCACTCGCCTTGTGGGCGTGCGTTCACCCGAGGACTCTCGTGCCAGGCTTAAAAAAGGGGAACTCAAGGAGGGTTTTTAAACCTTTGGGAAATAGCGTCTTCACACCAATTCACACTCACGCTGTATCCGTCAAACCCCACAAGAACTCAAAAAACTGCCGATACCCTGCCGCCACCTTCTCGTCATCAATGAGAATCGCTGTCGGGTCCTTCTCAATCAAGATAATCGCGACCTTCCCGCCGTAAATCCTCGTATGCGCCGGCGCCTCAACCCCTCTGAGAACGTATTTTACCTGTGTTCGAGGCAGCTTCTTCAAGTACCGAACATACTCTTGCTCCAAGTCCCGCGGGTCTGAAATTGCCCGGTAAAAGAGACCAAAATCATGAATACTGCGCATGATGTAACGATGATAATACGGCCCGAGCACCTTGAATAAGTTCGAACCGCCAAAGCCAAACGCCAACACCTCATCCCCCCGCTTACACACAGAAAAGACGTCCTCCAAAACGGTCTTGACCCCCTTCTTCCCTCGAAAAACCTCCACACTTAAGCGCTCCTTTCGCAATGGTTCAATACTTGAAAGCACATCGACAACGTCGCGTAACTGCTCCTTTTCCTGTTGGAGACGCTCTTGCAACTCTTGAACGTACCCCAGCAACCGCTCCGGCTTAGCAGCGCAAAACAACTTCCTTTTTCCTTCAAAAACAAAGCTTGCAAGCCCCTTTTGCATCACGTTCTCCAAAACATCGTACAGCGCCGTACGGTGCATTCCTGTCTGACGAGCCAGCTCCATGGTCGAGGCCCTCCCCAACGTGAGGAGCGCAACGTACACGTTCACTTCTCCCTCTGTTAAGCCCAATCGACGCAGAGGCGCCATGTACAACGCTGGCGCGATACTTCCGACAGGCGCATCTGTTCTCCCTCCCTTCCTTTGTTCCATTGATTCAGGCAAAGAAACCCCCCCACTATTTAATTTTTTCGTAAGGATACATGACGACAAAATTACTTATTTATGCGACACCCTCCTTCCACAAACAACAAACAAAAAAACCATGCAAGGCAACAACCACAACAACCCACCTGCCAAAAAAAAACACTTGCAAAAACAACCCCCCAAAAAAAA
>RFJU01000008.1 GCA_003694805.1 Candidatus Woesearchaeota archaeon
CCCCCCCTCCGCCTTCGCCATGCTCCCCCGACTGCTCGAACGCACCGGAAACTCCGACAAAGGCTCCATCACTGCACGCTACACCGTCCTCGTCGCCGGCGGCGACATGGAAGAACCCATCTCCGACGAAGTCCGCGGCATCCTCGACGGACACATCATCCTCAACCGTGCCCTCGGTGCCAAAAACCACTGGCCCGCCATCGATATCCTCCCCTCCCTCAGCCGCGTCATGAAAGGCCTCGAAACCCTCGAAAAACGACACCTCGAAGCCGCCAACAAACTCCGACAAGTCCTCGCCGCATACAAAAAGAATGAAGACCTCATCCTGCTCGGTGCATACACCCCTGGCAGCGACCCAGAAACTGACTATGCCATCGAAAAAATTGATGAATGCAACGCATTCCTCAAACAAGGACTGTACGAAACCCCCACCTGGGAAGAGACCGTCGATCACCTGTGCTCCATCTTCGGACTCTAAACCCCACCAACTCACCAACCCAAAAAGGCTCACCCATGGCAAAATATCGACTCCAAACCCTCCTTGAGCTGAGAGAACGCACCAAAAAAGAAAAAGAAGAACAGCTCGCAGAAGCCAAAAAAAATCTCCAAAATGAGCAACAAAAGCTCGAACAGCTACGAAAACAACTACAAGATATGCGAGATATGCGCGCAACCAAAGAACGGGAGATGTTCGAGAAAGCCAGTTCCGGAGAACTCGGCGTCAACGGATGGGTCACCGCCGAACGCTACCTCAAGCGCCTAGACAAGGAGATCGAAGAGTTCGAACAAAACGACATCAAAGAACAGGAGAAGGTGATCGCCTTCGCCGAACAAGAAGTCGAGTGGGCCAACGAAGAGATGCTCCAAGCACTCCAAGAGTACAAGGCCCTCGAAAAACACAAAGAAAATTGGGAAACCGAATACAAAAAAGAAATGGCCGCCAAAGAAGAACTCAACCAAGAAGAGATCGCACAGGCCCTTTTCAACTTTAAGGATCGAGACTAGCAGGCCAATCGCCTGCTCCGATCCCCACGGAGAGCCAGATGAGCCGGATTGACAACAAGATCCAACCAAACCCCACCCACACCCCACAGCAAAACAAACCACAAGTACAACAAAAAGC
>RFJU01000009.1 GCA_003694805.1 Candidatus Woesearchaeota archaeon
GAGTTGCTTGATCATCCTGAAGAACAATTCAATCAACCACCTCAGACGATACGCTTCTGCGATTAATTCGGCAGGCACGTCCATCAAATCCGTTGCCAAGCGGAGAATACCGTCACAGTTCTTGCCACCCTTACCGGTGCGTACGTGTGGCGGTACTTTTGTTTTGGTTCACCGGGAATTGGAATTTCGGGGCAGTCGCGTTAGTGACTAACGGATGCGCATCCTGCGAAGATGTCGCAGCATCCTGCTGCGAAAGTTTATCGCTTGGGGCCAATCCGAAAAGGCTGTCGAAAAAGGGGCGGCAGCGGGAGCGTTGCTCCCCGCTGCCTGGCCATTCGTCTTGGCCCCCCGGACAGCGCTCGGGTCGCACTTCTGCGTTGCCCTATCCTCTGCCGGGGCGGATCGTATTGTATAACCTTCTCGGGCATCAAGCAACATTTCGGGCCTGCGCGCGGCGAAGCTGACGCTGAGCGCGGGCGGCCTCTAGCTTTCTGTCTCGCTCTGCGAAAATCTCGTCTTCGTTTCCGGCGAGCTTATCCATTGGCGTAACGTAGCCGATGGCACTGTGGAGTCGGCGAGTATTGTAATGGTTAACGTACTCCGACACTTTACGACGTGCCTCTTCCACCGTCTCTGCAGCCTGAGGACGAACACACTCGCGTTTCAAACTCTGGTGCCACCGCTCGATCTTGCCATTGGACTGAGGATAATAGGGGCTCGTTCGCACGTGCGTGAGACCGCAAAGGCGAACAAACGCCTTAAAGTCTTTAGCGATGAACTGAGGACCGTTATCACTAATGATGCGAGGCGTTACACCAGGGTGCTTTTCCAACGCCCGTTGAACAACGGTCTCGACGTCCAACTCTTTCATCGACTCGCGGATCTCCCAGTGAACGATAAAGCGACTATAGCCGTCCAAAACTGAGCAAAGATAGTAGAAGGTCCCATTAATGTTGAGATAACTGATGTCGACGTGCCAGTGACTGTGAGGCCGTTTTGGCTGAGCAAAACCGGTTCCTTTCTTGGAAACCGTCCGGTTCCAGCGGTCGAGGCGGCCCGCCGATTTCAAGACGCGATAAACGGTGGACGGACTGACTGCCACCACGTCGTTGTCAAGCATCATGAATGCCAGCCGTCGATATCCTTCCCCCGGATGGCGGTCGTAGTATGAGACGATCGCCTCTTTTTCCCAGTCTTCGATCCACCAATCGCGTGGGATTTGCCCGTTGTGCTCATTGGCTTTCCCATACCGCTGCTTCCACTGGTGAAACTTGCTGGTGCTCAGGCCCACCCAGGCAAGCAACCTCTTGGCCGGCAGTTCCGTTCTTACCGTCCAATAATTCACATAGTCAACGAGTTCGTCACGCAAATCATGGGGAACCCAGCGTCCTTTTAGAGCTCCCCACTGGCTTTTTTTGACTTGACGTTCTCCTCCATGAGCTCGGAGATGACCTCGTTCTTGACGGCCAGTTTCTCCTCAAGCAGCTTGATCTTGCGTTCTTTTTGCTCTTGCAAAGCGCGTTTGGCCTGCGGGCGCTGAAACGCCTTCTCCGCCTGGTCTAGCACTTGCTTAACCCATACGTGAATCTGGCTCGGCTGGACTCCCAACTCGTCCGCCAGATCCGACACAGCTTCTTTGCCGGCCAAGTGACGCCGAACGGCGGTTGCCTTTTGTTCAGCCGTAAAGTGTCTTCGGGTTCTCGTCATGGAATAGTCCTCCTTCGGGTGCTACACTAACGCATCCAGGTGGAAATTCCAATTCCATGAGAGGCAAGACACTCCACTTGTGGTCATTTGGTTGATTGCGCGTTGCAGCCTACCGCCGGAAGTTCGGACATGAGCCTGCTAATAATGCGAAGCGTATCGTCGTGGTCGTCGACCGTCGTGTGCGTCGCCTGTGGGACCACGAAGGTGCCTACTTCACGCACCTTTCCCTCATATTGAACA
>RFJU01000010.1 GCA_003694805.1 Candidatus Woesearchaeota archaeon
ATATAACCCAACGCGCGGCCAACCCTGAAAAGAAAAAAGCAGAAGAACAGACAAAGAAAAAAAAAGAAAGAAGAAAAAAAAGTTTTCGCTACCTAATTCTCCGGCTTGAATGCCAACTTCCCAGGGCCTGCAAACGCGGTCGTGAGCAGTGCAGCAAAGAGGGAAAGCGACAACGCCACTCCAGACGAAGTAATATCCCACGAGCCAAAGAAGGGCGGCAAGTGCACCTTCAACAGGGCAACAAGCATGACCAAGGCCAAAACAAAACTCGCCACGCGCGAGAAGAGGCCAATAATCAAGAGCACGCCGCCGATGAGCTCAATCCAGCCGACCAAGGGACCGAAAAAACCTGGAAAACCCATGCTCACGAATTTGCTTGCAACTCCTTGCATATTCATCACCTTGCCCAAGCCCGCAAGCAAAAACACAAGCCCGACAACAATGCGCAAAAAAAACAAAGACCACGCAGAACAACCTTTCTTCTCAAAAACTTCCTGCAAATTCATTTCTTTCACCCCCGCATCCTATTTCTAACGTAACTCAACTACTAACACTGGCGCGAAGTATAAAAAACTTTCTAAAAGAAGAACAAAACTCACCCAAGAACACGTCCAGGACTGAGCACGTCAAAAACAAACCCTTCCTCTCGCGCACCCTCAATGATACGAGGAAGCGCCGCCACCATGCTCGACCGATTCCCCTCGCCATCATGCAACACAATAATCACGCCAGGCTCGAGCCCCCCAAGCACCTTGCGCACAATTTCTTCTTCACTCGAAGCGTAGTCTCTTGGAAACAAAGACCAAAGCACTGTCGTGAGATTCGCGTTCCTCGCAGCAGAAAGCGTCCACGGCAGACGAAACCCGTATGGTGGCCGAAACAAGGAAGGCGTCACGTTCGCTGCCATCTTCACCGCCTCGACTGACGCCGCCATCTCGCTTGAACAATTCCTCCACAAGAAACGGTGGCTAAACGAATGCACTCCGACGACATGACCTCTCGACACCAACTCCTCTACCACGTCCGGATGGGCAACCACTTGGCGACCGACCAAGAAAAACGTTGCGCGAACACCGTACGCATCAAGCACGTCAAGCACCGCGCGTGTGTTCTCGCTCGGCCCATCATCAAACGTAAGAAACACCGCCCGGCCATCGCCCTCCACGCGAGAAACAACACGCCCAAACAACGCTGAAGACGGCCACCACGACGCGTACGAGAACAAACCAACAAAAAAAAACACAACACCCACAGCGAAGAAGAACCGCGCGGCAACGCGCCACGACACTATTTCACCTTATGCACATAAATCGTTTGCGTTGGAAACGCCATCTCAATCTTTGCCTTCTCCAAACGCGCCTTGAGCTCCAAATTCACCAACTGCTGAATATCCATAAACGCAGTATAATCCCCACTCGCAACATAATACACCACCTCGTAGTTCAAGGCAAAATCACCAAAACTCTTGAAATGCACCCTGTCAAGATCCGCCCCCTTCACACTCTTGAACACGTCCTTGACGATCTGCGGAATCTTCTCAAGCTTCTTATTGCTCGTATCGTACGTTACGCCAAAGCCAAACACGACTCTGCGCTTCTCCATCTTCTTATAATTATTAATGCGAGAATCAGTCAACTCCCTGTTCGAAATAACCAACTCCTGCCCCTGCAACGCCTTAATCCTTGTCGACTTGAGCCCGATACGCTCAACCGTCCCCATATCAGAGCCGACAACGATGAAATCACCCACTTCAAACGGGCGATCAAAATAAATCGATATGGACGCGAAAATATCCGCAAGAATGTTCTGCAAGGCAAAACCAACCGCGATGCCCCCAATACCCAAGCCAGCAATGAGGGATGAAACGTTGTAACCAAGATTGGAGAGAACAAAAACCAGAGCGACGCCCCAAATTGCACCCTTCACTAAGCCACTAAACAACTGCAGCGTCCCTTTGTCCACCTCTTTCTTCTTCCCATCTCCCCGGGACTCAAGCATCCGCTTCACGCCATAATCAACAAAGACCAACGAGGCCTTGACCGCATAAAACGCAACAACTACAACACTCACGTACCGAAACCACACCTTCACCGTTCCAGCAAGGCCCCCGCCCGTCTGCGCAGCAAAAACGTGCAACGCCACGGAGAGCGAAACAACCAAGAACACCGGCCAAGCAAAAAGCCTCCCCACCGCGGCAATAATCGTATCATCAATATCGGTCTTTGTCCGCTTCGAGAGCTTGCGAAGGCGCGAGAGAAGCACCCCCTCAATGATGCGCAGAACCGCCCAGGACAACACAAACGCGCCGAGAGAAAAAAGCCAAGACACCACCGACACGCCAAATAACGAAAAAGATGACATCGTTTCAAGCACGGCCATATGCTCATCAAAATTTAAGGAATTTAAAAAATTTTCGCAAAAAGAAGAGAAGACGGTTACAGAAACAATGCAAGAACAATGCAAGAATACAATAAGCGCCCCCCCCTCTCAGGGCGTCCAGCGAAGCATCGTCCGCGGAAAGGGTATTGCATCCTTAATGGTTTCGAGCTTGCACAACCACGACACCACACGCTCAGTACCGACACCATACCCTGCGTGCGGGACTGCCCCGAACCTTCGCAAATCAAAATACCACTCGTAATGCGTCACATCCTCCCCGTCTCGCTCCAAACGCCTCTTCATATCTTCAACGTCATTCGAGCGCTCAGAACCGCCAACAATCTCCCCATACCCCTCAGGAGCAAGCATGTCAAAACAAAGCGCCTCATCAGGACGCTCAGGATCCGGCGGCTTATAAAACGCCATAATCTCAACAGGATAATGCGTCACAGCAACGGGCGTGTCAAAGAACTCCATGAGCTTATCCTCTTCCACCGTTCGCAAATCCTTCCCGAACGGCACATCCAAACCCGCCTTTTCCTTGAGCAAGCGCAAAGCCTCCCGATACGTAATCGTCGGCCACTCCTTGCGCGCAATACGCACCAGTTCATCAGGATCTCTGCCAAGAAAACGCAACGCTTCAGGACACTGCTTAGCAACTTCCTCAATGCAGAATTTCAACTCTTTTTTGGCAAACGCGACGGCATCGGCAAGGCGCCACCACGCAGCCTCGCACTCCCCCATCCAAAACTCACTCAAGTGCCTGCTCGTTTTGGACTTCTCCGCCCGAAACGTCGGCCCCATATTATAAATTCGCTCAAGGCCAAAAATACCCGCCTCTGCGTAGAGCTGCCACGTTTGCGCAAGGTACGTCTTCGTCTTGTAGTACTTCACTTCAAAGAGCGTGCTCCCCCCCTCGCATTGATTCGGCTGCAAAATCGGCGAGTCAAAACGAAAAAAACCTTCCTTTCGAAAAAACGCATCCCGCGCTTGAATGTATGCCGAGCGCACTTTCAAAACTGCCGTCATCTTCCTGCTCCGAAGCCACAAGTGACGATTATCAAGCAAGAACTCAGGTGACTGATCCTTTTGAATGGGAAATTTATCAGCCGCGCCAACAAGCAAGAACTCCTCCGCACGCACTTCAAACCCTGAAGGAGCCCGCTTATCCTCCTTAATCTCCCCCCGAACGTAAAGAGACGACTCGATCTGAAGCTTGTCAAGCACGTCCCACTCGTTTTCAAAACGCGACCGCTCAAACACGCACTGCACAATGCCAGAACTGTCCCGCAAGACAACGAACTTTACCTTAGCAGAGCCACGCTCGCGATACACCCAACCCCGCAAGGTAACCTGTCCTGATCCCTGACGCATCGCCTCGCTAACCGACACAAAACCATCCCACGCACTCATTTTTCTTGCCACCACCCCTTGTCAACACGAAACTCGTAACGGGCAACAACCCATCAACAGGAATACAAAGCCAGAGCCCAGAAAACCTTAATAAACATTTCGCACAACACGCTTGCAATCATCAACAGACCACGCAACCGCCGCCATGAGCTTCACCATCACCGCAACCGACGGAAACGCACGAGCAGGAACACTCACCACACCCTCCGGGCGCTCCACACCCACACCCTTCTTCATGCCCGTCATGACCCGCGCGGTAGGAAAATACGTCACGCCCGACGACTACGAACGCCTCGGCGCCACCGCAACCATTTCCAACAGCCTCATCCTCCACTTCCGCCCAGGAGAAGACATCATAAACCACGCCGGAGGACTCAACGCCTTCATGAGCTTCAACGGCGTCACATTCACTGACTGCGGCGGGTTCCAAGTCAGCGAAAATAGCCTCGCCAGCACAACCACGAAAAAAGGCATTACCTTCAAAAACCCATACAGCGGAGAGCAAGAACTCATCACACCCCAAAAAATCATGAGCATCCAGCAAGCCATCGGCGCCGACGTCGCCATGGCCTTTGACGACATGGCACCGTACGGCTCAAGCAAGGAGCGCTTCGAAGACGCTGCGGAGAACACGTTCCGCTGGCACACAGAAAGTATTCGCACCCACACCCGAAAAGGCCAGCTCCTCTTCGGCATCATCCAAGGAGGGTTTGACGAACACCTCAGAAAAACCTGCGCAGAAAACATCACCTCCCTCGACTTTGACGGCTACGCCATCGGCGGCGTCGCCATAGGAGAACCCCGCGACGAAATGTACCGGGCCATCAACGCAGCACTTCCCCACCTCCCCAACGACAAACCACGCTACGTCATGGGCGTGGGCAGCCCAGAAGACGTTGTTGAGCTTGTCAGCAAAGGTATCGACTGCTTCGACTCCATCTACCCCACCCAAAACGCACGCCACAACACCATATTCACCAACGAAGGACGCCTCCTGCTCGACAAAGCCAAGTACAAAAACGACTACTCACCACTCGACCCCGCCTGTACCTGCTGGGTGTGCAAAACATACACGAGAGCCTACCTTCACCACCTCAACAAAGTAGACAGCGGCGCGGGCAAGCGCCTCAAAACCCTCCACAACATCCACTTCATGCTCCGCCTCATGGAACAACTCCGCACCGCCATCAAAGAAGGAACACTCCAAGAATTCAAAACAAACTTCCTGAACACGTGGCGACGAAACAAGCCAGCGTAAGAAACGAAGAAGCCAAACGCCCGAATTGCCAACAAGACTGCCAACGAAGAATTGAACAAAGCCACCACTCACAAGCACCAGCAACACGCCCAGCGCTTCCAACACAGCCCTCTCAAGCCTGCCGCGCCGGAAACACCCTCCAATACTTCCTCGGCAAAGGATACTTTGCAAAGTTCGCAAGAAGCGACCGCCCGTACCACAACCTCGAAAACGCCTCCGCCTCCCACAACGCGCCCCGCAACGCATGATGGGGCCGCGGCTCGTCAGGAATCCCAACAAAGCCGTAAATCCTCGACGCGGACAAAGCACTCCCGGGAGAAATCCCCGACTTCACCATCACCGTATACGCAACAGAATGCAAATCCACCGTCCAAATCCTTGAAACGCTTTCAGGAAAAGACACCTCGCACCGTTTTGCACCCTCCACCAAGAATGCCAAGTCAAACTGACCGACATTCTGCCCGGCGAACAAGCTTCCGGGAACACCCTCACACCACGAGAAAAACTGCTTCAGCAAAGATTCAAGAGACTGCACGCAATTCTCCTCGAAGTACGCATTGGAAAACCCATTAACAGCGTACGCTTCTTGATCTATCACAGCACCCGCGAACGGCCTGCACTCTCCGTAAAACTGCTTCTCCGGGCTAGCAAAGGAAACAGCACCAATACTCACTATCGACGACGAACGAGGATCCAACCCTGTCGTTTCAACATCAACAACAATAACATCCCCCATCAAGCAACACCCCCCAAAGGAAGCTCACACAATACTACTTACACGCACAGGAAACAAATGTAGGATTCTTTAACCTTTCTCTTTTACCACTTCCTCTGCAATGTCAACAACCAACCCCCCGCAAGCACGCAAAAAATCACTTGACCTCATGCGCACCGAAACGTAATGAGAACCCGCACTAAACACGACATACTTCCTTGCAAGAACGCTTCTGTCAACGTACACGGGAAGGCGGAACAAGCCCCCAAAAGGAGGAATCGTTCCCACCTCCAGTCCTGTGACGCGCCTGACATCCTCCGGCGGCGCCAACGACACATTCTTCATGCCCAACACTTCCTTGACCTTTCTCAACGAAAGACGCAAATGCCCGCTCACCACACACTGAAAAAATAACACCCCAGCATCAACACCACCATTATTCTCACGGCCCCTTCCTGCCCGCCCTTTCAGCACCAGCGCCTTAGCCGCCTCGTCAAGTCGCGTCCCGCGAACCCTCGCCGCCTCCTCTGCCGAGTGCACAAACCCGTGTCGGAGGACTGAAAAAGAAAACCCGTTCTGTTCTAACAGAGCAACAATCTGGCCAAAAACAACTCCGTCTTCCTCCATCGTACCAGCAAAGAAGCAACCCACTCATACAAAAATATAATGAAAAACACAATCAAAAAAAACAAAAAAACGAAAAAAAACGGGTTCAAGCCCGGGGTTGGAAGGAAGTTCCTCCTGCCTGCATTTTTCCCCATCGCCACACTTCAAAACTGCACGGGCGGAACAACAAAGCCATTCACTAAGTGATCACCATTCAAATCCACACTCAACCGCGGACTTGCCACGTCTTCAGACTCGACAAAAACGGTGAAGACCTTCCCGCCCAGCTTTAACAAACCGGCGTTGTCCTGAACTAAAACGTACTTGGACACGCCCGATATTTCGTCCCGGAACACCGCCTGAGTGCGCCCGTTAACGCGGCCAAAGCGCTCATACTTCAGCACGTGATGAGCAGTCCCATCAAAGAAAACCAGTGACTCTCCTAACCCGACGCAAAACGCTTTCGGAGACGCGCACTCACGAACGTGTAGCACACCTCCTCTCGCCACCAGCGTGTCCGCACTCGTACCGCCGGGGTGAGCACCAGGCGCTACGATCGGACCGGGCGAAGGATTGCCTGGCAAGTAGGGCTGCGGAAGCGGAACTGGGCTTTGCCCGAGCGAACCCGATGATGCTCCACCATCCAGCACGCCGTACGATCCTCCGCCTGCACCACCAAGCCCGCCATACGCCATACCAACACTCGGGAAACCCCCTCTTACCGCATAGCTCCCCGTATCCATCATTTCAGGAGAACTAAAAGGGCGATCCCACTCGGCAAAAGATCCTGCTGGCCGCACTGTCGAGGCGCCAAGGGCAAAAACAGCGACAATACCCACAATCAACACCATACCCAAAACGTAATGCTTATGCTCTAAATCACTTCGAGCATCTTCCATCCCAACCACCTCCAACGAAAAAAGTTCAGCCCTTCCACTAGCCACGCTTATTAATAAAACTTTTGATTCCTGATTCCTGCCAACCCTGCAACAAACAGGCCCCGGCCAAACACCTCCAGTCTTGTGCTTCCTCAACACAACACAAAGGCCAAAAAACAAGCCATCAAGCAAGCAAAAAAAAATCAACCGAGCAAGAAGAGAAGAAGCCCTCCAGGAAGACCCGCCGCGAGCGGCACGGTCAAGTTATCATCAACGCCAACCAAGACGTTTTCCGCAAACGAAGCTGAAAACGCGACAGCAACCACCACCCAGAACGAAACACTTCCAACCCACGCCTGAGGGACAAACAAGAAGAGTGCCATGAGCGCTAGTGCGTTCACCACAGCCTCTACCAGAAAGAGCCACAACACACGCTCTCCTCCAACACGAAACGCGCTCCGAAGCAGGCCTGCAACGCCGTCGCCAAAGACAAGCACAACCACCGCCATAACACCAACCACAAAAGGAAAGACAGCAAAAACAATCAAGAGCCCGACAAGCCCCATCGTCAGCCCCGACACAGAATGCATTTCTTTATCCCGAAAAATCTTGCGCAGCTTCGGAGGAAACACACCGAAGCGAATGCGAACAGCATCGCCAATGCACGAAGCAAAAACTCCCGCGGCAAATAAAGCCAGCACAACGCCCCGCCCCCACCACCGTTCCAGCTGGAAAAAAACTACCGGCAACAAGAGCCACGCCGCGTGCACAAGCTTCCTCGGCGCCTCCCTGCGAAACCCTGAAACGGAAAAGCCAGCCACGAACAATTCACCCCCTCCGAGCTCTTTTCAACCCACACCTATAAAAAACTTTTCGTCGCAGAAACAACCAATACGAAACCAAGAAACCAAAACAAGAAACCAAAAAAAACAGCACGAACCCTTTGAAAAAGCCGCCGCCTTCAACACGTTATGGAAGAAACACCATAAACGACAACAACGCGTTTCTACAGTATAAGTTTATAAAGAAAGAACGCTCCCTCAACCTCACTAACGCCGATAAACGACAAAATCCCTGCACCACCAGCAAAAACCTTTGTTACCGCAGAGCGCAAGAAGGCGTTACAACATCAAAAAAAAGGTGAAACCATGCCAACAAAGAAAGCCACCAAGAAATCAAAACACTCATCGAAAGCAGCCGCAAAGAAAACCACGCCGGCAAGCACTGCCAAGACAAGCTTAGGCATAGACGAAAACATTGAAGCAGTCCTCGCCTACCTGCTCGCCTTTTTCACCGGTATTGCCTTCCTCCTCATTGAAAAAGAAAACCGTTTTGTCCGCTTCCACGCAATGCAATCCACGATAACGTTCGCGGGACTCTTCGTGCTCTCCTTCGTCCTCGGCTTCATCCCCCTCCTTGGCATGCTCCTCTCACTACTCCTCACCATCTTCGCCATCATCCTCTGGATTATTTGCCTTATCAAAGCATACCAAGGCGAGCGCTTCAAACTCCCCATCGCGGGAGACCTTGCCGAGAAACACAGCTAAAAACACACAAAAGGGAAGAAAACGAAGGCAAGAAGCGCACTTCAGGAAACAGCACGCTCCTGCAACTGCACCAGCGATGCCGCCTCATACGACCCTTTGAAAAAGCCGCTGCCTTCAACACGATATGAAAGAAACAATTGACGCCCTCACCCGACACCTCCTCATTCAACACAGCAAGGAGCCAGCCGAGAACGAAGAGAACGCCAAAAAAAAGGCGGACACCCCGCACGACCAACCAAACTACGCAACAACCCCGCCTCCCTACGAAGAAACGCCCAGGTACGGACGGAGCCGATCGGGAGCGCCCATCATCATTTCAGGAAACAACGCCACTCTCGGCACAAACGTCTTGGGCGCTTACTTCCCCGGCAACCACACGATCATCATAAACGAGGACCTCCACAACTACGCCTATTCTGACCAGCGCGGCCAAACCATCACGCACGAAGAAGGCCACCACGCACTCAACTGCTATAAAGGAAACCACACCGAAGCTGAAAACAGAGCACAACTGGCAAGGACCAACCCATACCGTTCAGACGCGGCACAGTATTATTATTGAACAAGCAACGAGCATTCGCTCATTAACGCCATAACACCTTCAACACGTGCAACAACGTTCTCTAGCACCTCGCATAACAGCCCGAAAGAGAAAAGACCGCATTACACTCCCTATTACGCTTTTGTACAGTGAAATAAGAAGAAACAACATTACCCAGATAAAAAAAAAAAATCGAAACGAACACGCGTTTCAGCGAGGCAAAGAACTCCACACTTCCTCAACACGTTTCAAATTCCACTTAATCGCATCGCTCTTCTTCCGAAGCTCGCCATTACGCAAGTCAAAGCCGAGCAACACGCCGAACACATCCTCAACCACGCTCCGAATGGAACGAACACCCTCCACATCACCTCCAGCGCCGAGCACCACGGCACGCCGAGCCAACTCCCCCGTCGCGTCGCAAAGCCCCAGCAAATAATCCTCATCACTAACACCCATACGCAAAAAACGAGACGGGCCCAAGAGCTTCCCTGTCTTAATAAAATGCAGGAATATCACCGCTTCAACCCACTCTTGCACTGCCGCGTGAAACGCAGAATACACCTCTCCTTTCTTCCGTAACGCACCCAACACCTCCTGCACTTCCTTGAGCGACGTCTCGGCCCGGCGCACATCTCCACGGTGAAGCGCAAAAATTGCCTGCTTGCTCTCGCGCAGCGCCTTCCTCGCCTTAGCCAGCACTTCTTCGCGTTCCTCATCACGCTTCAAAAGACGCTGGCGCAAAGGAGAAAATTCCTTCTCTAACACCTCAAAAGAACTTGTTCCTTCCGAACCGTTCGGCAAAACACCTGCTTGTTTCTCCCTTCCTTTCTTTTTTGCCATACACCCCTCTCAACTACCTCTCTTCAACTCAGTGCAACAACTGCCGCTGAATTTAAAAAACCTTCGACAGGCAAACAACGAACAATTCCTAACGAAAGCTTTAAATACGTTCGCGCCTGAAAACTGCCCAATGGCCGTCACCGCACCCCCCGACACGGTTTTTGGCAACACCCTCTACTTCTTCGACCGCCTCGGCATCTTTGATGTCATCCTCCCCTTCATCCTCATCTTCACCATCACCTTCGCCATCCTGGAAAAAACCAAAGCGTTCGGGATGGAAGAAGTTGAAGGAAAAAAATACACGAGAAAGAACCTCAACGCGATGGTCTCCTTCGTCATTGCCTTTCTTGTTGTGGCAAGCAGCTCCCTTGTCAACTTCATCAACACCTTCATCCTCGGCATTGTCATTCTCATGCTCATCGCCGTCTTCACCCTCGTCATCTCAGGCGTCGCCCAAAAAGAAACCGACGAGGGCTGGTTCCTCCCAAAAGGATGGAATAAACTATTCATCGGCCTCACCCTCGTTGGCGTCGCCCTCGTCCTCCTCAACGCGTTCACCATCGAGACGCCTTGGGGAAGGATAAGCATGCTCTCCTACCTCTACCAAAAAATCGCCTTTGAGTTCGACAGCGTCGCCGTCAGCTCCATTCTCCTCCTCATCGTCCTCGCAGGCATCATGGCGTTCATCATCAAAGAACCAAAGGGTGCTGAGAAGAAAAAAGAAAACTAGAAAGGAAAAAGAGAACGCGAAGACAAGCAAAAAGAAGACAAGCAAAAAACCGCCTCGTGAGAGACGAAATGTTTAAATAACCTAAAGCAATAAAACAAAGCAAGGAATAAACAAACAAACCCCCATAATAAACCAACAAGCCTCAAAAAGATACAAGCCACCAAAAAAAACAAAGTAACACACGGAGGGAAAAACCACCATGATATTCCAAGACTTCATCTACCAACTCCAATACCTCGGCATCCAAGACGTCCTCCTTCCTTTTATCCTCATCTTCACCATCACCTTCGCCATCCTCCAAAAAATCAATATCTTTGGAGACGGAAAGAAAAACATTCACGTCGTCATCGCCATCGTCATCGGCCTTGCCTTCATCACTCCCCACGTTCTTTGGGGAACGGGAACAGACCCTTCCTACCCCTACCTTTCTAACGGCATGCTCGACCTCGTCGTCGTGATGAACGCAGCACTGCCAAAAGTCAGCATTCTCCTCGTCGCCATCATCATGGGCATGCTCATGCTCGGCATCTTCGGAAGAGAGGTCAGCATTGCAGGAACCAGCCTTGCAGGATGGGCCGTCATCCTCACCATCGCCTTTGTGGCATGGGCCTTTGCCAGCAGCGCAGGATTCTTCGGCCCGCCAGGAACACCCCGCTTCTTCGGATTCTACATCGACCAAGAACTCCTCACCCTCCTCATCATCATCGCCGCCTTCTTCCTCGTCATCATGTACATCACGAAAGAAGACAACAACGACCCAGGAAAAGGTCTCGGAAAAAAACTCAAAGACCTCATGGGAGAATTCGGGAACGTAATCAACAAGTAAAACTGGTCAAAAAAAAATAGGTGCCAAGAACTCACTACCAAGACCGCAGGAAAACACATAAACCACCCCACCTCCCAAAAAAAAAGCTTCGAAAGCAAAACAGCCAACGAACCAACGCTTTATGGCAACACCTTTCTTTCAAGGACCCGGACTTCTCAGCAACTTCACACCCATCTTTCTCTTCCTCTTCACTTTCATCACCATTTATGGCATCCAAGAATACGCCAAACTCTTCGGCGAAGGCAGGAGCGGCATTCGCGCCCTCATCGCCTTCAGCGCCGCCACCCTCCTCATCAGCACCCAAACCGGCAGGCTCTTCCTCGAATTCACCATACCCTGGCTCCTCATCCTCGGCATTGTCGCCTTCTTCATCCTCCTCCTCTTCCGAATCTTCGGCCTCAGCGACAACGAATTCATCGCCGCAGCAAAAGACACCACTGTCATCACCTGGCTCCTCATCTTCGTCGGCGTCATCGCCCTCTTTGGCGTCGGCAAAGCATTCAGCCAGACCACCACGACAAGCACCACGCCTGATGTTTTTAGCGAGCACGACAACCCCTCAACCAACAACCCGCCGAACTACGACGAGCTTCCCCCTTACCAAGACCAACAACTACCTGCCCAACAACCTCAAACAGCTCAAACATACGACATTGCCAGAGGAGGCCGCTTTGCAAAAACCGTCGCGACCACCTTCACCCACCCCAAAGTTCTTGGACTCATCGTCCTCATCCTCATCAGCGTCTTCGCCATTCTCTTCCTCACCCGCCCCGTATCCGTCTAAAAAGCATCCCAAAAAAACGAGTTCTAAAAAAAACTAAAAAAACGCTGGAAAAAAAACATTAAGAGAAAAAAAA
>RFJU01000011.1 GCA_003694805.1 Candidatus Woesearchaeota archaeon
CAACAGCTGTTCAACGCCGTTTTAACTAACAGCATTGCTCCACACCCAAAAAACAGTTTTTGTATTTAAGTTTTTTGCCAAATCTTTGAGAAACACGCCAAAAGAAACAAAACCCGCCAACCCCCTAGCACCCCGCGCGCCGTCTTGGCCGAACCTACTCCGTCACGTGTTCATCCTGACCAGCAAGCGATGCGTTCACGAGCACGATAGCATCAGCAACGACTTGACGCTCTCCCTGAAAAAAACCAACCTCTCCTTCAATCCTCAGCATATCGCCAGGGGCGATCGAGGCGTTACCACTACCGCCACCAAAAACAACCACGGGAACGTCCTCGCACGAGCGCACGCGCAACCACGACACGCCTTTGCTTTGACCAAGTCGCACAACGACCCCTGAGAAGACGACCTTGTCCTGCGGCTCTGCCCGCACAACCCCTTCTGTTTGAACTGGCGGGAGCACGCTCAAGACAACCAGCCCCGCGACGGCAATACCTGCCCCGAAGAAAAGCAAAACAGCGTCCTTCACAACGCACTCCTCCCTCCTTGCACTTCTCTGCGTTACAACATCATACTAATGCACTAATGGCGCCAGGCATTGCTTGAAAAGCATTTCCCGCCACCGACCGAAAAAAAAGGTGCAAGACACGCAAGCACCACCCCCTACAACAATCTTTAAAAACACCTTCTCATTTTTCCTCATGACATAAAACGAACGAGCGAACAAACCACTGCCTGACGAGCTAAAAAACCTGTACAAAAAAAAACAAGCATCCTATGAAAAAAACCTTCTCCTTCACCACAACCGCTGAGATCCCCATTCCGACAAAGATTGCAGACCAGGTTCTCGGCCAAGAAGATGCCGTCAACGTCATCAAAAAGGCAAGCAAACAGCGCCGCCACGTCCTCCTCATCGGCGAACCCGGCACGGGAAAGAGCATGCTCGGCCTCGCCCTGGCAGAACTCCTCCCAAAAGAAAACCTCGTCGACGTCCTCGCCTTTCCCAACCCCAACGACGAAAACACCCCCCTCATCAGGACCGTCAAGGCAGGCGAAGGAAGACGGGTTGTCGTCCAACACAAGATGCAGACGACCAGCCTCTTTGGCGGCATGAACATCATCATGATCATTTTCGCCCTCATCGCCATTTTCGCGCCGTTCTGGGCGTTCCGCTATTACGAAACCAACTACAACGCCACCATTGCAGCAGTAATGTTTGTTGCGTACTTCCTCGGCGGACTCTTCATCATCGGCATGACGGCAATGATGATCAACCTTTCGCGGCGAATGAACCTTCAAAAAGCAAGCCCGCCAAAGCTTGTCGTGGACAATTTCGGCAGAAAACAAGCTCCATTCTACGACGCGACCGGCGCCCACGCCGGCGCCCTCCTCGGCGACGTCCTCCACGACCCATTCCAATCCGGCGGCCTTGGCACGCCAGCACACGAACGCGTCGTCGCAGGCATGATACACAAAGCCCACCTCGGTGTCCTCTTCATCGACGAAATAGCAACACTCCAACCCCACACGCAACAAGAACTCCTCACCGCCCTCCAAGAAGGAAAATACCCCATCACCGGCCAGAGCGAACGCTCCGCAGGGGCAATGGTGAGAACAGAGCCTGTTCCTTGCAAGTTCGTCCTCGTCGCAGCAGGAAACTTAGACACGCTCAAACACATGCACCCCGCCCTGCGAAGCAGAATCCGCGGGTACGGCTACGAAGTCTACATGAAAGACACGATGAAGGACACGCCCGAAAACAGAATGAAAATCGCGCAATTCGTTGCACAAGAAGTTCGCAAAGACAAAAAAATTCCTCACTTTAGCAGAAGCGCAGTAGAATACATCATCGAAGAGGCAAGGCGCAGAGCCAACCGCAAAGGCCACCTCACCCTCTTCTTGCGCGACCTCGGAGGCCTCGTACGCGCCGCGGGAGACATCGCCTACGAAGAAGGAAGCAAAATCGTCGAGAAAAGCCACATTCTCAAGGCGAAAGCTATCGCGCGCACGCTCGAAGAACAAATGGCCGACAAAATCATTGAACGCAAAAAAGAATACGAAGTCATCGCCACCACAGGCAAGCAAGTCGGTCGCGTCAACGGCCTGGCCGTCCTTGGCAGCGGCGCCGCGTTCAGCGGCATCATCCTCCCCATCGAAGCAGAAGTAACACCGGGAGGGCGAGAACGAGAAATCGTTGCAACAGGGAAACTC
>RFJU01000012.1 GCA_003694805.1 Candidatus Woesearchaeota archaeon
CAAGAAGACCTTTCAGTAGGTTGTCGCATTTTGGGTTGAATTTGTATTTTGCCATTTTTTTGCTTCACGTATTCTTGGTATTTTTTTCCAACCTTTTTTTCCTTTGATAACGTCAATAGCGATAATGTTTTTTTGCTCGAGTTGTTTTCTTGTCTTGTTACCTTTTCTTCCACTCCATCCAAGAACGTTGTAGAGCGAGGAGATGCTGAGTGTTGGGTGCTCCTGTATGGCTGAGAGGAATTGCTGTTCTTCAAGAGATAATGTCGTCGTCGTTGTTGTAGCCTGCTGTTCTTCCTTGCTCGTTGTTCTGTGTAGGGGTTGCTCATTTTGTTCGGAGCACGCCGCAATAATTCCTGCCAAGAAGATGATGTTTGCTGCGTGCTTTGGTGATCTGCGCAAGGAAGAGGAATGGTTGGCCTCTCTGATAAGTGCTTTTTCCATGCAAGAAAGGGATTTTCCACCAATTTAAAAATATTGCTTAACTTCGGAAAACCTTGGGAAAACGCTGGAAATTCTTTTTTTTACAGGTTTTAGTTGCTGAAAAAACAGGGTGGTTTCTTGTTTTGGTTGTTTTTGCGGAAAATCTGTGGAAAACCACGGAAACTGTGTTTTTTGTTCTTCAAGGCGTGTTCAATTGCTTGTTCAATTGCTGTTTGTTCTTTGGTCAAGAGTGTGCTCAGAAGTAGTTGCTTAAGCGTTGGTTGGCTGGCGAGTCTGCTGAAAGGGGCTTTGGAGCATTGGCATCGAAGAAAGGTGAAGACGTTACCTAGCACAAGAGGTTGTTCGTTGTTTTACAAAATGAAAAAGAGATTTTGTGCTTCTCAAAAAAAGGTTAAGGAGGTCTGAAAAAAGAAGAAAAAAAGAGAAAAGGTTTTTTGTTTTAAGAGAGGCGTACCACACCTGAATGTTGAGCCGGTGTTTTTGGTTTGCAATACTGTGTTGGTGGGGGACTGCCAACGGTGCAGATGTGGGGGGGCCTGACTTGTTTCGTTGTCTCTTCTTTACGAGGTGGTGCTGGAACGGTATCTAAAAACAAAAACGTCCTGGAGGCGTGCAGGGGGTGGAAAAGACGTGGTTACGACTGTCCTTCTCTTCAAGCGTTCTTTAGGCGTCTCTTTCTTCTCTACGATTGTCTTCCCTGAGTACAATGTAAATGTTGTGTGGATTACTATAGGTAATATATTAGGGGCGAGATGTGTTTGGCTGTTCTCAAACGCTCAGGCAGTCAAGGCGGCTGTGTCGTCACCACTGCTTAAGAGAAAAGTTTTTAAAGACGGGGTTGTTCACTCCATTTCAGAATTCACGCAGTGTTTTGCGTTGAATGTGAAGAAAAAACCTTTACGCGGGGTGGTTAGATGAAAGGAACAATTGTTGTTGCGATGGTAACACTTCTCGCTTTAGCTGTTTTGAGCATGCCTACCGTGCTCGCAGCGAGCGATTGTGAAGAAGATACAGTGCCGCTCGTGACCATCTTCGATTGGCAGCAAGAGCGAAACTTGCGTGTAGACGATGTGTCACGGGAGCGATTCTTGGAACTAATTGAGAATCAAATAACGCTGAAGTTTAGCGGCCTTTCCAGCAAAGAAGAAGCGCTTTGCAGATACGAGGCGGCAATGGCTGAGCAGATAAGGAAAGAAGAAGAACGAGCGCAGAGAAGTGGAGTGGACGTTTACGATCAATTATTCGTTAAAGCAATTTATGACCCGTTCATGAAAAGATCAAGATCGGTTCGCAAGTACTCGCCGGCTGAGCTCAAAGCCCTCTTGCTCAATGATGTTGCAGTTGAGATGAGCGGTCTCAAACTCGTTGATGGCAGGGTTGAGCACGATTTGGCTGTGCTGGAAGCCTACTTGCAGGGAAGCGAACCTTCCGAGGCTGAAGAGGCCGTCGCCGAGGCTGCTGAGATGGCACAAGGAGGAGTTGCTGAAGAGACAGAAGAGACCCAGACTCCTGTTGAAGAAGAACCAGTAGCTGTTGATGAAGAGCAAGCAGCAGGCGAAGAGGAAGCAGTGCTTCTCAAGGACGTGGTCTGTGCAGATGACATGCTCACGTTCGTATTGACCAACCCGGAAGCTGAACCGCTCCACTTGGACCCTGCTGAAGTGCAGCGCTTGCGTGATGAAGGAGACGAGTCCGCCAGTGCGCTTTTCTTCTTTATTAACGACAAGCAAATCAAGACGTTGACTGACTTGTGTGGCGTGAGCGTCCTTGGCGCCGGTCAGGCTGTTGAGTGCAGCGGTGACGGCGACGTGCGGGACTTGCTCAATCCGGGGAAGAACGATGTTTCAGCGTTCTCTCCTGAAACGTTCACCCAAGTGGCTGTGGAGTGCACGGGCTAAGCAGTCAAATATTTTTTTTCTTATTCTATTTTTTCTTCGGTTCTTTTTTTTGCGCGTAGCAGGCACGTGATTCGAGATAAATAAGAGACACCCGGTCTGTTGGAATAAAAACATTCTTAAATACGAGAGGACTGTTGTGATTGAACGGTAAGATTGAACGGTAAAAGAGGGAATGGCGAGATTGCAGGGTGGAAGTTATGCCCAAGAAGAGCAAGAAAAAAAGGACGTTGCAAAAGAAGAGGCAGAAGCGTTATGAAGAGAAACACGTTGCGGTCGTTGTGGGTTTCGCAGTTGTTTTTGCTGCATTCGTTATCGCATCTCTTCTCGTTGTCTTTCAAGGCGGCAGTGGGGCTTGTGCAGGTCTTGAAAAAGGGAGGGAGCGGGACCTTTGCTTTCTTGACCTTGCCATGAACCTGTCAAACCCGTCCGTTTGTGGGAAGCTTAGTTCTGATCAGAAAGAGTGGGCTTGCTTGAGCGATTTGGCACGGCAAAGAGGGGAGATCTCCCTGTGTGACGAGATTTCCAACGAGCAGTTCTCAGCGTATTGTCAGGTCAGATTGGCAGTTGATAGCAAGGATCCTTCCATTTGCGAAGGGGTGTCTTATAACAAGGCAAAGGATGACTGTTTTAAAAACTTGGCCGAGCAGAAGAACGCAAGCAGTCTTTGTGCAAAAATTGAAGGGAAGACGCGGGCGAGGGAGTGCTGGGAGAATGTGGCCTTGCAAGTGGGGGATGCTGAGCTTTGCACGAATATTAAAGGAGACGCAGCACGGCAAGACGCGTGCACGTATGCTGTAGCGCTTGAAAACCTGGATTTTGGGGATTGCGCAGGGGTTTTTAATGAGTCAATACGAGATACGTGCTATTTTCAGGTGGGCTTTCGCACCTTGAATCTGAGCGTGTGCGACTTAATAAATGGGGTGAATGAGCGGGCTGCTTGTCGGTTCACGGTGAAATCGTGGCGAGGAGATGATGGGTGAGGGTGGCAGCAAGAAGCGGGCATAATAAACATTTATAAAGAGTGTGGGGTTTTTGGTTCTTTCCTGTCGGGAAGAAAAAGCGCTTCCTCGGCACGAGAGCCCCGTAGTGTAGTGGCCAATCATGCCGGCCTTTGGTAGCGTGGCGTGACCTGGACAAGCCTTGGTGGCGTGCTTCTTGGTCGGCGCTGGGGTGAGCCGGAGACCCCGGTTCGAATCCGGGCGGGGCTATCAAAAATTCCCGTGCGATTTTAGAGCTAAGAATTTTTTTAATTCTTTCACTAATATCTTTAAGTCAATTATTGAATGAGTATTTTATTTTTTAGAACTATTTGTATTTTTCTTTCTAGTTATTTTTTACTAGTTATTTTTTAGGTTTACTTGTAGAAAGAAGCCTGTATGTTAAAAATCCTGCTGCAAGAATGAATATTACTAGACATACAATTATTGTTCTAATAACTCCTTGATATTGCAA
>RFJU01000013.1 GCA_003694805.1 Candidatus Woesearchaeota archaeon
CAGATTATGAAGAGAATAATGAAGCTTTCAAAAGAGACAAGCGAAATCATTTTTTCTTACCTCTCATATTCGTGGCTTTGTGCTTTTGTCTTCCATGTGTTGCCCTTTTCTTCAGGGCTATTTATAGTTTTTTTTTCGGAGCAGACGTGCGGAATGGTTTTTCAAAGCAGATTCCGTGCCAGAGCAAGACAAGGTTTAGAAGGGTTGAGCTGTCATTGTTTGTATTGACGTGTTATTGTCCTGGTGGTTGTGGCAAGAAGTCGATGAGTGGGCTGGGACGTGTGTGGTTCATTTCAGCCCGGAAAAGCTGGTGAGAGTCGGAAAATCTGCAAGTGTGTTGGAGGAATCGGCGGTTTAAAAGCCCTAAGGCATAAAAATTGGGCTGACATGGGTTGTCTATGTTTCTCGAAATAGTCCTTGCGGTTCTCCTTGGCTTGCTTGCGGGAACGATAACTGGCCTCGTCCCTGGTGTGCATGTGAATTTGGTAACTGCGTTGGTGATGGGTGGCTCGTCGGTGTTGTCCTCGCGGTTGTCTTCTTTTGCGCTTGCTTCGTTTCTTGTGTCGATGGGGATGGTTCACACGTTTCTTGACGCGATTCCTTCCGTGTTTCTTGGCGCGCCGGAGGATGCGTACGCGCTTGGCGTGTTGCCTGGGCATCGGTACGTGCTGCGTGGTCAGGGGGTGATGGCGGTGAAGTTGACGGTTCTTGGGAGTTTGCTTTCCTTGGTTGGGGTGGCTGTGCTCTCGCCGGTGCTCTTCGTTGTCTTTCCTGTTCTGGCAGGGTTGGTGAAGGGCGTGGTCGGCTGGGTTTTGTTGGGCGTGGTGGTGTTCATGCTGGCGCGGGAGCGTAGGCGGGTGTGGGGGGTGGTGGTGTTTGGTCTCTCTTCCTTGTTGGGCGTGGTGGTGTTCGCGAGCGGTGTTCGTGATCCTCTTTTTCCCATGCTTTCTGGCTTGTTTGGCGTGTCGACGTTGGTGTATAGTTTGTTTCAGCGCGAGTCCTTTCCTGATCAGGCGGTTCGGAGCGATATGGTGGTTCGTTGGGGTGTGGTGGTGCAGGCGTGTGTCTTGGCTGTGGTGGCGGGTTCGTTGACGGCGCTGCTTCCGGGTGTGGGGGCGGCGACTGCTGCGGTGCTTGCGTTGCAGCTTTCACGAGGCTTGGGCGATCATGGTTTTATGGTTTTGGTGGGGGGGATTTCTACGGTGAATTTTGGCGCGAGTTTGATAACGCTTGCCACGATTGGTCGTGCAAGGAATGGTGTTGTGGTGGGTGTGCAGTCCCTTCTGGGAAGGGTTGGTTTCGCTGATGTGTTTGTGCTGGGCGTGGTGGGGGTTGTTGCGGGGGGTGTGGGGGTGGTGCTTGCGTTGTTTTTGGCAAAGCGTTTTGTGGTGTTGCTTCGGCGTGTTCCGTATTCGTGGCTGGCTGGTGGCGTGGTCGGGTTCTTGGTTGTGTTATCGGCCGTTCTTGGCGGGTTTCGTGGTTTGCTGGTTCTTGTGACCGCCGCGGGGACGGGTTTGATTCCTGCGGTAACGAGGACGGCAAGGGTGCACGCGATGGGGTGTATTATGACGCCGGTGATGCTTTCGCTGTTGTTCTAGTTGTGGGCGTAGTAGAAGGTGAGGTGGTTTGGTTCTTTTTTGTCGAGGCGGCAGAATCCGAAGCGGATGAATTGGATGATGTCTCCTTCGTTAAGGGCTGTTGCGTTTCGTTCGGCAACGCCGGTGATGCTGGTCGCGTCTGGCATAATGATAGTCGTGTTGATGAGTTGGGAGGGGTCGTCGGGGAGGTAGTGGATGATGCTGGTGCCTTTCCCTTTGAATGCGTCGTATGCGTCTGAGTGGTATGTTTTGTTCTTGATGTTGCAGAAGTCAATGAGCCTGACGAGTTTGTTTTGGTTGAGGAGGGGCGCGTCTGCTTCTTCGATGAGGAGGCGCTCGCTGACGGTGAGGGTGCGGGTGCCGAGGTCTTTGGTGGGGTGGTTTTTGAGGGTGATGGTTGTTCGTGGCGCGCCGTTGATGGTGATGCGGGTTGGTTTTTTGATGAAGAAGTATCGTTTTGCTGTGTTGTCGAGAATGCGGCGGTTGATGGTTGCTATGGTTTCGAATCCGATGGATGAAGGGGTGCGGGACATGCCGATGATGGTGGCGAGTTCGAAAAGCGCTTCTTTGGTGATGCCTCGTCGGCGAAGGGCTCTGAGCGTGACGAGGCGCGGGTCGTCCCAGCCGGTGTACTCTCCGCTTTCGATGCGTTCTCTGATTTCGCGTCCTGTGGTGAGCGCTCCGGTGATGTTGAAGCGGGCGTATTGTTTGGTGTAGGGGTTGTTGAGTCCGAGGAGGGAGCGAATGTGGTTTTGGAGTTCGATGCGCGTGTCGAATTCGCTGCTGCGAAGGACGTGGGTGACGCCTTGTATGTGTTCTTGGATGGCGCAGGCGAAGTCGTAGAGGGGCCATGCCTTGTAGCGGGTGCCTTGTCGGTAGTGGGGTGTTGAGCAGATGCGGAAGATGACAGGGTCTCGCATGACGGCGTTTTTGTGTTGCATGCTGATTTTGAGGCGGAGGGTGATGGTGCCGTCGGGGTAGTCTCCTGCTTTCATGCGGTTCCACTCTTCTTGGATGGTGGTGATGGGTTTTTCGCGTTCTGGGTTGTCTCGCATGGCGCGGCGGTCTGCAGACATCTCTTGGGGTGTTTGTGTGCTGGTGTAGGCGTTGCCTGTTTTGATGAGTTTGTCTGCGTAGGCGTAGTAGGTTTCCATCGCGTCCGAAACGAATACGGTCTTGGCAGGGGTGATGTTGAGGTAGTCGAGGACGTCAGTGGTGATGGCGTCGACGTATTCTTGTGCTTCTTTTTCTGGGTTGGTGTCGTCAAAGCGTAGGATGCAGGTTCCTTCGTATTTTTTTGCGTAGAGGTAGTTGATGAGGAAGCTCATCGCGTGGCCGATGTGCGGGTATTTTGATGGTTCGGGGGCCATGCGTGTGGTGACGTTGCCGCGTTTTGCTTCAGGGAGTGGTGGGAGTTCTTTTCTTGCTGCTCGGTTGTTTTCTTTTTTTTCTGCTTGTTCCTTTTCAAACTCGGGGTTGATGCGGTGGAGTTCTTGTTGTTGCTGAGCACTGGTGAGCTTGTTGACGTCGTCAATGATGCGTTGGACTGTGGGTTTGATGGTGTTGAGGTTTTCTCGGAGGGAGGGGTTGTTGTGGAGGAGTTTGCCGATGACTGCTCCGAAGCTTGCTTTGCCGTGGTATTTGACGGCGTTTTCCAAGGCGAGCTTTCTGGCTTGGGTGGTGATGGCTTCATTCGTGGCGGGGTCTTTCTGATCGCTCATTGTGTTGTTTGCAACGGACTGGTGGCTTATAAATGTTGTGTGGTCGGGCTTATTTTTTTTGGAGAAGGAGAAGGGTGCCTTGTGGACCGGGTAGGGCGGGGGGTGTTTTTAGTCGCTGGCCGGTTGGCTTTGTTGGAGGCCGTGGTTGTTTTGTTGGGAGGGTGTTGTTTTGGCAGGGAGGTTGATGGCTTTGATGCGTTGGTAGCGGTTGTACTCGTCGTTGTCGATAATGAGGTCGAAGATGGCGCTTCGGGGTATGTGGAGGTCTTCTTCGAGGAGGTCGACGATGCCTGCGATGATGTCGTAGAAGAAGAGGTGTTTGCTCTCTTTTTCTAAGTGAGGGTAGTGTTTGGGGAAGGTGGTGAGTCTGTAGTGGAAGTAGCGTTTTATTTTTTCGATGTCGGCATAGAGCCTCGCGGCTTCTTCTGTTTTTCGCGGGTGGATTGGTTGTGTGGCGCTCATGGTGGCTTGTTGGAAGGTGGAGGGATGCCACAACACTATTTAAATGTTATCATTGAATGGTGATGAATATTTATGTGTTGGTGGGGTTGGGGGGTGGTCGTTCTGAAGGTCGTTGGTGTGGCAAGCCTCCTGCTGGTTCAGCCATTTTCTGAACCAAGGAAGGTTCCTTCCTGCAAACCGTTTAAATTTTTCTGAACCAACCCGTTCTGCAAGACCCTTTGAAGAAAGGAGGTGTCGGGGGAGGTGGATTGCTATGCTGAAGCGAAAAGACCTGTTGGTGCTCAGCCAATTGAGGCGCAACGCGAGAATACCGCTCACGAAGATGAGCAAAGAGACGAATATTCCTGTCTCAACTATTTTTGATACGTTAAGAAGCTTTGAGCAAAACATTATTAAGCGCCATACGGTGCTTATGGATTTTCGCAGGGTCGGGTTTGACCTGCGCGTACATATCTTGTTTAAACTGCCGCGTGCAGAGCGTGAGTCCTTCGAGAAATTTCTTCTCTCTTCGCCGAGGGTGAACTCTGTTTTTAGAGTGAGCAACGGGTTTGATTACGCGGTGGAGGGTATTTTCAGAGACATGCGTGACTTGCACGCGTTTTCTGAATCCCTTGACCGCTTCGACCTCGAAAAAAAGGAAGAGTTCTTCATTGTGGAAGACTTAAAGCAGGAAGGATTCTTGACTGATGAGCTCTTTCTTGACGTGATAGACCGAACGAGCAGTGTGGAGTGGGCGGGCAGGAAGAGAAGGAGGCCGTCCAGTTCTGAGAGGCAATCATTGAGCGTGGCGGCTTTTGTGAAGAATCCTTCCTGAGACGAAGAGAGGTGGAAGCACTTCCTCGAGGGGCAAGGGTGAGTATGCGTGTATGAACAAGAGAAGGGTGTTTTTTTGCTCGTGGTGCTCTTTGGTAGGGAAAGCAGGGTGGCGAGTGCGGCGCGGTAGGGGGTTTTTTGCCGCTTCCTCCCGCAAATATTTATAAGGTTCTTTTCGCTTCTCTGTGCCCATGCACAGGATTGAGCGTGAGATTCTCAAGCTTTTCAAGAGAGATCCAAATATTGAAGTTTCTACAGGGGATGTCGTTCGTGAAGTGCTTGAGCCTGAGTACGCGCTGATTAAGCGCGATTTGCATCGGGCCGCAACGCCCAAAGAGCGTCGAGTTGTCCAGCGAAAGAAGGCAGGCCTTCATCGCAAGGTGTTGTATCATTTAAGCAAGTTGGTGGAAGACGGCATCTTGCAGGTTGCGGGGAGCAGGGAGAAGGGGGAGAAAGTGTTTCGGTTGGGGCTTGAAGAAGGGGATTACATTATTGAGAAGAGCAAGCGACGTATTATTATTTCCAAGCCGGCGAACACTTCCGTTCCCATGGAAGGGCTTGAACACGAGGGGGTCGTGGCGAAGTTTGAGCCGGAAACGTGGGTGACCCGTCTCAATGCGTTCTTGCTCCAGGCGCAGAAAGTCGGGAGTATTGATCGTTTAGTGCTAGCTTTGCGGGATGCTTTCGCTGCGGTGAATGACGTCGTTGGCGTTGGAGGGTTTGAGTCGTTCTTGCCGGCGAAACGTGACGACGGCTTGGGGAAGGTGTTTTCGGCACTGGAAGAAATGAATCTTGATGCGGGTGATTATCATAAGCGGGTGTGCTTGCTCATTGATGTAGAGCGATGTAACCAAGAGCGTGTGCTTGCTTCCTTCCTCGAGCGCTTTGCCAACGCTTCACTGGGCAATATTTCTCTTGTGCTACAACTCTCCGCGGGGGTGTGCGCACGTAAAAAATCTGTTCTGGCCAAGGCGGTAAGCGCGTTTTGTACGAGCAAGGTTAAGCTTAACGTGCATAATAAAGATGTGTTGCCGGCGCCGCTCGTTATTGGAAGGGGAGGGGTGTATGCTGTATCGAAGGAGGAGTGGGAGTCCGCGCGAGAGGAAGTCGAAGGGCTTCGCGGCTTTGCGCTTGCTCAGTCCAGCGTTGCTATTGATGCGGGCAAGCTTTTTTCCAAGAGGGAGCCGTTGCGCGCAAAGGGTTCGCTTGAGGGGTTTGATGATCGCCTCCTCAAGGTCGGCAAATCGCTTTTCCGGGCGAATGTGTTGCAGCGCCAGCACGCTCAAGAGTATTTTGGGGCGTTGCACAGGATTGATCAGGGAACGTTCAGTTCGTTTTTTCGATTGAGCAGGTGTTATGTTCGGTTATGGAATTATGATTGGGAGCGGGCAGAAGAGGCGGTGGCTTTGCTTGAGAGGGGGAGGGAGCTGCTGAGTTCCTTCTGTCACGCTGAGGAGACGGTGTTTAAGGCGTGCGGGATGCCGGTGCGGTTTCGCATCGCGCTGTCAAGCGCCTTTGGCAAGTTCGACCAGGAAGCGTTCAGTGTACGCACCTACCAAAAGTCGGTTGTGAGAAGCATTCGCGATCTGCAAAGCGAGGAGGGCGTTGCTTATCTTCGTGTGCGAGAACGCCTTGCAGGTTTGTTTTCTGGCGGGGATCGTGTTCGTTTTTTCCGTCACGGCAGCGTCTCGGGCCGTGAGGTGGTGAAGGAGTGGGGGTTCCTCCTCTCAGAATTTGATCTTCCTTGTTTCACGTATGATTTTCGAGGGCTTTCAGGGAATCTTCGGCTCACGTCGTACTTGTCGTGAAGCGTGTTCGGTAAGCAGGAAAGGTGTTAAGAATGGAAGTGTCGGTTTTGTCCGCGATGGATGGTTGGCGGGTGGTGCTTGAGCACATTATCCAAAACGGTGTTGTGTTGAAGGATCAGGATGGCAGGTTGTGCAGAGAGGTGTTGCATTGCGTCCTCACCATTGAAGACGTTTCGCGCGGGCTTGAGGAGCCGATGGAGCTGCTTGCTCGGTCTTCGAAGTGGGTATATCCGAGAAAGGAGGAGTTGGCGTACGTTATGCGGGCGAGAAAGGAGAAATCCGCGTATGAGTACATGTACGGCCCGCGGATTTTTTCGTTTCGCGGGCAGTGCAATCAGCTTGACGAGTTCATCATTCCTCTTCTTCGTGCATCGCCAACGTCACGACGGGCTGTCGTGGTGCTGTATGATCCTTTTATTGATTCTCGAATTGGCGGTGGCGGCAGTCCTGGCTTGGTGTTCTTGCAGTTCCGCGTTCGCGAAGGCGCGCTTTTTCTCAGCGCGGTAATTCGTTCTAACGACATGTTCATGGGGTGGCCTGCGAACGTAGTTCAGTTGGGGATGGTGCAAGAGTACGTGGCAGAAAATCTCGGTGTTCAGCGAGGAGGGATCACAACGGTGAGCATGTCCGCACACGTCTACGAGGAGAACGTAGGGGATGTCGCGGCGGTGTTGGCAGGGAAGGTTCCGTAAAAGGCATGGGCGGCGAAATGATCGTGGAAGGGGCGTTGCTTTTCGTGGTCGAAGGAGGTTCTTCATAAAATATTTAAAGAAACGCTTGTTTTTTTTGGCTTTGAGCGGGACGGGCGGAGTTGAACGAGTAACAGAAACAGGTAACAGGAACATGCTGAGGAGAACAAGCGGGTGAACGATGGCTTCGAGACGGCAACGAAAGGAGGATAGGAGAAAGCAAATACTCATGAGTGTGTTTTTGAGTGCAATCATGGTGTTTAGTATTGCTGGAACGTATCTCGGCTTTCAGACGCAAACATCGTCTTCTTTTACGTATGGGGGTGTGAAGTTTACGCCGAAGGACGGCGTGTTCAAGGCGAACATCAAGGGGAAGGACTACGAGTTCTATGTGCCTCCGCAACTAGTGGAGCGTTACGTGCTTCCAGACGGTTTTTTGGACACGTTGAAGGAGGCGGGCGTTGTTGCTATTGCGTTTTCTCCGGATGAGGAGAACGCGCCGTTCATTGACACGGTTCGCTTTGACCTTGCAAGGGAGCTTCCCGTAACAGGGTTTGGTGTAACCGAGGAAAGTGCTGACTACGATCTTGGCCTGCTCGGGTGTGAAGATGCCTCTCCTGCTTTTCCTGTCATTGTCTTGCAAGTGGCGAATGTGACGCGGTTTTCAGGGGATGCTTCCTGTGTGGTGTTTGAGGCGAACAATACGGGTTTTTTGGAGCTTCGTGACAGCTTGCTCTATCAGTTCTTAGGGGTGGTGCCTGATGCCTCCTCATAGGGTGAAGCAGGCAAAGCAGGCCGAGCCTGCGCGAGCGTCAGGACGGCGTTCGGGAACGTCACGACGTTCGCAGGCGCGGGGCGAAGGGCGCTCGAGGAGCGGCGAGGCAGGCGTGCAAAAGGAGAAGGATCGGGCAGCGCTTTTCTTCCTTATCTTTTCTGTTGTCGTGATTGGCGCAGTCCTTATTGGGGGTGTTTGGCTTTCTCGGTCGTGGGCGAGCGGTCCCAAGGAGGATTTCACGTATAATTATTTTCCTTTTGAGCGGTTGGGAGATTTCTGGGTTACCTCTATTTCTGTGGAGGGGAGGCCGTACGCGATCCAACTCTACTATCATCCTTCGGAGGTGGAAAATATTAGTTTTGATCCTGCGGCGAAGGCACTCATTGTCGATAAGCGGCCAAAGCGATTATTTGTTGCACTCGACCCGGACGCGGGGAGTGTTCCTGTCATTGCCGGGGTGGAGATTGCGAAGATTACTGGGACGGGGAATCAGATTTTAAACATCCCGACGAGAAGTGCTTTTTTTGGAAGGCCGCCGGCGCAGAATGCGGAAGGCTTGGTTGTGACGTGCGACACGGCGGATGAAAACACCACGGTGGTGTGGATTCACGTCGGCGAGCAAACGAGGGTGGCCGCGTCTGGGGATTGTATTTTAGTGGAAGGCGCAACCGCGCAGGAAACGGTGCGGGCGGCGGATCGCTTAGTGTTTGCCTTGCTTGGCATCATGCCCGAGAATCCGCAGTCTCTTCCTGCAGGGTAGTGGAGAAGGAGGCCATGCTCCCTTGTTCGTCTCATGACGCGGCACTGATTCAAATTCTCAACCTTTTTTTGTGGTCACACTTCGTCAACGCCGCCTTCTGTTGGGATGACGAGGCGTATGCCCACGCCCAGTTTGAGGAGTGCACTGAGGAGGGCGGTGTGTTGGGCGCCGGTGCCTGAGGAAATGTTGAGTGCAACTTCTGTTTCGTAGCGAAGCGGTTCTTTGAGGGCGGTTATGAGCGCATCTCTAAGGTGTATGACGTCTTGGTCGAGGTCGACGACGACGAGGTTGGCTTGTTCTTGGCATTTTTCTTTGCCGAATGTGTTCGTCACGAGGTAGGCTTTTTCAAAGACCTCTGAGCGCAGGAGCTTGAACACTTCAGCCCAGCTTCCCTTGCCGGTTGAGAGGAGCGCAACGAGGGTGGTCATGGAGGTGTGTTGGTGTGTGTTCTTTTTTAAGCTTTTAGCTTGACGTCACGGAACACGCAACGTTCTTTTTCTGTGCGCTGCTCGTGACGTGTTGTGTTTGTTGATTGTCTTTTTTTTCGTTGTTCTATACTTTTTTTGATTGCGTGTTTTTTGGCGTTTGGTAAACCATAAAGTTTAAATCAAGCAAGCGGGTTTCAGGAAGGATATGGGTGCACAGAAGCGAGGAAAATCTGCAAAAGCCTCTTTTAAAGAGGGGCCCGGCGTGTGTAGGCATTGCTTGAAGTGGTTGCAGTTTGGTGAGTCGTGTTGGGTGTATTGGCCTGGGAAGAAAGTTTGCCCGAGCAAAGTAGAGACGAAGCAGGAGTGGGAAGTTGCCAAAGAGCTCTTAGAGGCGGCCAGTCGCAAAAAGTCGTGATGAGGATTTTTTTTTTTTTTTTTTTTTTCTGTTTTTTGGTTCTTCTTCGGCTTTCCGTTTCCCCATTTTTTTTGTTTTTTTTTAGAAGGTTGTTTTGGAGGGAGAGGGGGTTCGTGACGGGTTTGGTACGCGGCCGCGTGTGGGAGCACGTGCTCTTTTTGAGGAATATTTATAAAGAAGGTTTTTTTCAGAAAGATGGGTGTCGGTACGCGAGTTGTGGACGGCGTAGTCTGAGCAGGTGAACAAGATGGTTTTTGTGGCGAGGTCAGGACTCGTTGGTGCTTTCGCGCTAGGGGTCTTGTTGGTGCTGGTCTCCTCCTTCGCGTTGAGCGCGGCTGGGGGGAGTGTTCGAGTTATACCGTTGGAGGAGGGTGCAGGCGGTGCTCGGGTATCGTTTGACCGTTTTGCTGAAGAGGTGTTGGTGAACTGGTCAAACCTTCCTGACGGCTTTGATGAGGTTTCTGGGTTTGGGTCGTATGTTGTTACGGCATGCTTGTTCGAAGGGAACGAGTCCGTTTGTGATGTGGCGCGCGTGGTTGCCAATGTGTCCGAGGATCCGGTGATTGAGCTGGACATGTCGGGGAAGGTTGTTTTGGAGGTTATGCGGGTTCCGATGAATTTCAAGTGGGGGTCGGTGAGGGTGTATCCTCGGCGTGGGGTGCAGATCTTGCAGGCGCATTGTGAACCTCGTTGGGTGTGTTCGGCGTGGGAACCTTCTTCGTGCGATGATGCGTCTGTTCATGAGCAGACAAGGTCGTGCAGGGATGAGGCGGGCTGCTTGACGCAGTTTGGCAAGCCCCCGGAGCGTTTCTTGTGCCCTGCGAAGAACGAGTCTGTGAAGGAAATTCCCGTTGCGAAGGAAGTCGTGTTTGGAAAGGGTGAGGAAAAGGGAGGGTTCCCTTTTTTCTTGGTTGGGCTGGCCTTGCTGGTTATGGTTGCTGGTCCTGGCGTGGCGGTGTTGGTTTTGCGAAGAAGGATGCGCAGCAAGGCGGTAAAGGCAAAGCGGAAAGGTTCGGGGAAGCACTTGGACGTGACGGTGAAGGATTTTATTTTGTTGCGTTTGCGGCAGGGGTATCATGTGAGTCAGATTAAGACGATGTTGCTTGCGCAAGGGTATGCTGTCGATGACTTTGATCAGTTTATTGAGGAGAACGTGCCACAGTATGATCGCGAGCATGGCAAGCTGCGCAGTTGAAACCGGGCAAAAAAGCGTTGCGAAGGTAGTTGTGTTTTTGTTAGTTCTTGTTTCTTGTTTTCTTCTGGGCAGAAAGCGGTGTTGTGTAGTTTGAGGAGGGGGTGTGCTTGGCTTTGTTCGTTGAGGGGAGGGTGTACGCTTGTTGTTTGTAGAGTACGATGGAGAGGGGTGTGTTAATTGCTGTGGAGCGTGGTGTGTTGGCGAGGGGGATGGGCTGGAACGTTGTGGGGTGGAGAACGTAGACGGATGGTTGGTTTTGTACGATGGATGTTTCGTAGATGGGAAGTGTTTCTTGTTCGTCAAGGCTGGAGGAGGGGATGCTGATTTTTTTTTGTCGAGAGAGGTCGTAGCCATATGTTGTCTTGCCTACCGTTTGGATGAGGACTGGGCGGTCTTTGTAGGTGATGACGTCGCCGGGGCGAACGGCGGGGATCTTGACGAGGACGGTGAGGCGTTGGAGGTGTTTGCTGCGTTGGCGGTCGTGGCCCCAAAGGTGAGTTGAGGTCTTGATGGTTGCGCCGAATGTTTTGTGGAGTGCTTGGGCAATTTGGTAGGTTGCTTTGTTGCTGCTGAGGAGGATGTCGTAGCCGTTTTTTCGTTGGATTGTTTTTGCAATGTGTACGCCGGGGTGGCTTTTGAGGAGGAGGTTTTGGATGAATTGTTTTGTGTGCGGGGTAGGGTTTCTGAGTTGGAGGGTTCCTTCAAAATAGTCTTTGTGTTTTTGGGGTGTGCTTGGCTCTTTCGCGAGGGGGATGGTGAGGTGGTAGGCTTCGTGGTAATGTTTGTTTTCGAGGTTTCCTTCGATGATGATGTCGACGTCGAGGTGTTTGTTGTGTTCTTTGTAGAGCGTGACTGTGAGGGTGTCAGGTTGTGCGTGCAAGGCGAAGGTGAGGGTGTCTTTGAGGTAGGCGGCTATGCCTTGTCTGAGGGTGGGGTAGGTTGTCCATTTTCCTTTCCATTTGAGTTTTTTTGTTTCAGGGCAGAGCGTGAGTTTTGTAGTTGTGGTGCCGGTGATGAGGGGTGTTGTTTCTCGGAGGCAAGAGGCGCATAAGACGCTGACGACTCGTTTGCTTCCGCATCGAGGACAGAATTTCATGGTTTGTTCCTATCTTTTTTTGGAAAGTTTTTTTTTTGGTTTGGTGAAGAGAGCATGCTTTTTTTTCTTTTTGTTGGTTTTTGTCTCGTTTGTGGTTGTGTTGTTTGAAGCGGGGCGTTCGTGCCGGTGCGCATCGTTGTGGAACGCGGCGGCGTTGTTGTGTGGCTCGAAGGGAGGACGTGTATTTAAACTATTCGTAGATTGTTTTGAATTTGGTTTTTCTCTGGTTTTGGTGCAGAGGGCTGGGAGAAAGGAGGGTTGTTGTGAAAGGAAAACCTTTAAAAAATGGTGAGGGGTCGCGTTTGTTGTGTCGCAAAAGAGGAAACGAACGGTTGGAGGAGGTTGGCGCGGGGCTGCCCGGAGGGTGTGGTTTTTTTTATGGAAGGAGGATTCTTTTTTGAGTTTGGTCGTGAACGTTGTTCTCGCGTTTGTGCTTATCAAGTTCGTCGTGTATCCTGGGCTTGGGTTAGTGCTGGGGACGCCGTTTCCTATTGTTGCGGTGGTTTCTAATAGTATGGAGCATGAAGGATCTTTTGATGTGTGGTGGTCTGCTCAGGAGGACAAGTATCTTGCGTTAAACATTACCAAGCAGGTGTTTGAGCGCTTTCCTTTCAAGAACGGGTTTAATAAGGGAGATATCATGGTTATTGTCGGCACGGATCCTGAGGACATCGAAGTAGGGGATGTCATCGTGTTTGAGGCGAACAAGCCGTATCCTATTATTCATCGGGTGGTGCATGTGTGGCGTGAGGATGGAAAGCTGTATTTTCGCACGAAGGGAGATAATAACGATAGGAGCATTGTCGCTCCTGATTTGAATGAACTTCAAATTGACCCCGCGTATTACTTGGGCAGGGCTGTTTTTCGCATTCCTTATGTGGGGTATGTGAAGATTGTGTTTGTTGATATGTTGCGGGCAATCAGCGGCGGCTTAAGCGTTGCAAGGTAGGTCTTCTTTTTTTGAGTGTGGTTCTTCGTTGGCCTTCGTTCTTGTTCGGGCGGTTTCCCAAATGAAAAAACTTTCAATATGGAAAATATGTTTTTGGTGTGTTTTTGGCACAAGCTTTATAAAAGAATCGTGGTGGCAGAGGTTCAGAACTTCGTTGTCATGAGGTTAGTAACGCAATGTTTTGCCCAAAATGCGGCTCGCTTTTGCGGCCAAAAAAAGAAAAGGACAAGGCAGTCCTTGCCTGTTCGTGCGGCTTTGTTGACAGAAAACATGAAGGCGCACCGCTAAAGGAAGTGGTGAAGAACGAGGAGAAGAACCTCAACGTCGTGGACGGCGAAGAAGAAGGTATGCTTCCCCTCACTGATGCAGAGTGCCCGAAATGCCATCATGCGAAAGCATTTTTTTGGTTGGTGCAAACGCGAGCAGGCGATGAAGGAGAAACAAAGTTCTTAAAGTGCGAGTCATGCGGGAATACATGGAGGGATTACGGTTAGCTAAGCGGAAAGGGCGTATTGGTTGCTTTTCTCTTGTGTTCTTGTTTCTCCAGCAAAGAAGGAAGAAAGGTGTGTTGGCACGTTGGATGAGGAAAAAGTGTTGGCGCAGCACGCAGCGTCGGGAACGCTTCGCGTCAAGGTTAAGACAAGGGCTGCAAAGACGGGAGTCCTCAGGGTCGACGAGCGTGGCGTAGTGCATATTGCAGTCGCTGAGGCTCCTGAACGGGGGAAAGCAAACGCGGCTCTGGTCCGGTTCGTTTCCAAAGCACTTAAACGTCCTGTTTCGATAACGTCAGGTTTTTCAAGCAGGGAAAAGCTTTTGCGTGTGGAAGGAAAAAAAGAAAAAAATACGTTGTGAGCCCACGTTTCTGAAAAACAGCTCAGGGCGGCTTCTCTGCAATCTGAGCATGTTCATTCCAAGAGGTCAATTGCTCCGATGAGGTCGAGGTCGTCGTCTCCTCCATAATTGAGTTTGTTCATCTTCACTGCGGTGTTAGAGATGGTGTAAAGCACATCGTCCATATAGATGCTTCGCTGCACCACGCCGTTGTTTCGCCAGAGCGAATAATACCTCCACCTGTACGTGTCTTTTGCTGGCTCGTGTTCAATAGTTCCGCGAACAGTTATGCCCGTTGTTGGAGAGAGGGCGAGGACGTAGGCGCCGGTGAAGCGGTCCTGAGTGTACCGTCTCTGGTTCTCGTCGTAGTAGCGCTTGCCTTTGACCTCGAAGATGGGAAGGACAAGAAGATTTTTTTCTTTGTCAAACAAGAATGCCTTGTGGTCCTCGAGGATGGGAGTGCTCGATCCTGTCTCTCCAATTTCAAGCGTGTCCACTTCCTTTGGTTTGCTCACGTCCGTGACGTCAAAGAGGGCGACCTTGACGCCGCCTTGCCTGTTCGTTTCAGGGTCGACGTCCATTCCGATTCCGATGATGTAGTTCTTGTCGTACGGGTGGAGGTACTGGCTGAACCCTGGGATTTTTAACTCTCCCAAGACGCGAGGCTCGCGGGGGTTGCTCAGGTCGATGGCGAAGAAGGGGTCTATTCTCTTGAAAGTAACAAGGTAGAGTCGGTCACCCATGAATCGTGCAGAGTAGATGCGCTCTCCTTCTGCTATGCCCTCCAAGGAACCTACTTCTTCGAGGTCTTCATCGAGGATGAAGACGCTGTTAAATTGTACGGGTGTTCTCTCGTCATAATCGTAGTAGTTGATGGTTGTCGCGACGCGTAGTGTTCCCTGCCACTCGTCCATGGAGAACTGGTTCAGCAAGTTCCCGCGCACCTCGCCGCTTGCTTGGTAGGTGATCTCTCCGTCTTCAATGGAGAATTTTTTAATGATGGTTGAACTGCGCTTGAGAGAACGCTCTGTGCGGTATTGGTTGAGTGCTTTTTCAATCTTGCTCAATGTGCGTTCGAGTTCGTCATCGTCAAGGCTGTTGTAGTAGTCTTCCAAGATGGTGAGTGCTGAAAGCCAGGAGCGATCTTTTACCTCGTCGATTTGTTCTTGAACAGAGGAGGGGAGGAGGGGGTAGACAGCGTTGAAGAATTCTTCGTGCCTTGCGTCTTCCCCCCAGTCCGAGACGTATCTTCGTGAGTAGGCAAGGTAGAGGCTTTCCGGCGTGGCATACACCGTAGCGCCCCATCCGAGGAGGAACGAGTCTCCGCGGAGGCGTCCCGTGTTAAGGTTCAGTGAAGAGATGGTGGTGAGGGTGTATGATTCCTCTGGGTTGTCAAAGTAGTAGATGGTGGGTTGGTAGACGATGGTGTCTCCTTCGCGAAAGAGGGGTAAGGGAGGGTAGTCAGGGCTTGCCCACTCTTGCACGATGAAGTAGGCATAGTCGCCGACGAGCCTCGCTTCGAGGAAGTTTCCTTGGATGGCGTATTCATGAAGGAGTTGCGGCTTTTCGGGGTTGGAGATGTCGTAGAGGAGTGCCTTGGTGACGTCTTGCCTTGTCGGTTCGGGGAGGAAGGAGTAAGGGGAGACGGCAATTGTTCTTTCTCGTTCGGTGATAAAGACGACGAGGCGCTCGTCTCCGAGGAAGAGCCCTCGTCCACGCCCTGGCAGTTTTGTTTTGCTGATAATCTTGGCTTGGTCTGCAGGGTATGCGTCAATAATGACGAGTTCGAAGTGGTCTTCAGGAACGGAAGGGATGATGTGTGTGGTAGGGTAGATTTTCTCAGCCGCTTCCTGCCCGACTTCAATCAACGTTTCTTTGATGCCTTGAGGGCGGGGGTTGAAGGGGGCTTCTCGCACGAGGTAGATGTATTTGCCGTCGTTTTTGACGATGTCTGCTTCGTCGACGCCTTCGACTTGGACGTTGGTTTGGCTGTACGTTGAAGCTTCAGGCATGCCAGGAGGGCTTTTTTGTTCTCCGAATCCTCTGCTCTCTTGAGCCATCCCTCCGACGCCGCCTACAACAACGTCGTCGAAAGCTGCAGGGCCTGCAAGAAAGCCGTAGCTGCGCCCTGATCCTTGCCGCTGCTGCGCCGCTTTGAGAATCGTGATGAGCTCGTCGGGATTGTTGATTTTTTTGAGTTCCTGTGTCCCGCCACGTTCCACGCCTGGTTGGGGTGAAGGCTTGCTTGGCGGTTTGGTATCTTTGTTGTTCGTTGGGAGTTGTGTTTGTGTGCATCCGGAGATGATGAGCATAGCAGCAAGGAGGAGTGTTGCGGCAATGGTTGTTGTTCGTTGTGTTTTTTTCATGGTGGATGTCCTGCCTTGGCGGTGATCTTTTGCCACCGCCTACATGTCTTTGTCAGTATTGTTTCAGTATCTTTGTTAGTATCTTCAGTCTTCTGTGTTTTCTTTGCAAGTGTTTCTTATAAGGTTTTTTGTTTTTTTAGGGGTTTTTGGTTGGGGTGTGTTTCCTTGTTGTTGTCTGTTGTTGTTTGTACGGTCTCTTGTGGTGTGCGTCGTACGACGGTGTTAACGTGATGCATGGGTGTTGGTGCTTGGCTATAAATACGCTTTGATAGCTTTAATATATGTTGAACTCAATGAGAAGTATGTTGTTCGTTTGAATGGTTTTTTTTTTGATGCTATTGTTTTTTGTAGGTGAGCACTTCGTCGTTGAGGATGTCTACGACGATGCCTGCTTCTTTGAAGAAGGAGAGGGATTGTTGGTCGGCGTGGTAGCGTTTTTCGGCGACGACACGTTTGATGCCTGCGTTGATGATCATTTTGGTACAGTCGAGGCAGGGGGTCATGGTGCAGTAGATGGTTGCTCCCTCGACGCTGATGCCGTGGCGTGCGGCTTGGATGAGTGCGTTTTGTTCGGCGTGCGTGGTGCGGATGCAGTGCTGTTTTTTGTTGCCTTTTTGGTCGTAGACGGTTTTGAAGAGGTGGCCGACTTCGTCGCAGTGCGGGAGCCCGACGGGCGCGCCGACGTAGCCAGTGGTAAGGAGGCGCTTGTCTCTCGTAATGACGCACCCTGACCGTCCTCGATCGCACGTGGCTCGTTTGGCAACCGCGTGCATGATGCCGAGGAAGTACTCGTCCCAGTCTGGCCGCTCGTCTATTTCTTTTCCGTGTCGTTTGAGGGTGTTGATGACTTTGGTGCGGAGGGCTTGGAGCGAGCCGTTGTTTGTGATGGTTTCGTCGGCGAGGGCGGCGCACGCGGCGAGTTGTTGCCCGGCAGAGTTCTTGGAGGCTTCTTCCTTTTTTTCGAGGGAGAGGAAGGTTTGGTACGTTGTCGGGTCGCCTTCTCTTCTTCTCGCTTTTAGTCGTTTGAAGCGGATGTCCGGGTCTGCCACGATGTTGATGAGAATGAAATTTTTTAAATGTCTAAGGGAGCGAACTTCGGAAGGGTTTCGAATGGAGTCGATGACGACATCTCCTTGGTTTGCAATGCGCTTGCAGGCTTCTTTGGCGAGGTAGTCGCTTCCTTGTGCTTCTCTGAGTTCAGTGCCTTTTGCGATGAGCGCGTCGCGGGTGATTTCTTTTCCTTCTTCGGCGAGGTGTTCGCGCAAAATGTCTGAGAGGGAGTAGTAGGAGAACCCGAGTTCTTGTAGAATTTTAGCGACTGCTCCCTTTCCGGCGGCGTTTTTCCCAGTCAGGCCTATTTTGAGCGTTGGCATACGGGTGAAGGAGTTGCTTTTTTGTTATAAAGCTAGTGGTGGTTGGTTTGAAAAAAGGAGCGTGAACGCGTTGGATGGGCTTGCTTGGCGTTTCGTTTGGGGAGGCGTGCGTGGGGCTGTTCCTTGCAGCGCCTCACGAGGAAGTCTGTTGTGGAGATGGAGCGTGTGCTTTGCTTATTCTTCTTCGTCTTCTTCGTGGGACGAGAAAAATGCGCTGAGTTGTTGGCTGCTCACCTTTGCTTGGAAAGAGATGGGTTTGGTCATTGTGTTTCACC
>RFJU01000014.1 GCA_003694805.1 Candidatus Woesearchaeota archaeon
CACCTACAAGGAGGTAAAAAAAAACATGAGCACACCACCCACTCCAGAAGAAAAACAATCAGCATTCATCCTCTGGTTCGACCAACTCGGCATCGAAGACGTCCCCCTCGTCGGCGGGAAAAACGCCTCCCTCGGCGAAATGTACCGAAACCTCGAACCCAAAGGCGTGCACATCCCCAACGGCTTTGCCATCACCGCCCACGCCTACCATTACCTTCTCGAAAAAACAGGAGCCAAAGAACAAATCAAACTCATCCTTGCCGACCTCAACACAAAAGACCTCCACAACCTCCAAGAACGAGGAGAAAAAGTCAGGACCCTCATCAGAAACCTCACATTCCCGCCAGAACTCCAAACCGCAATCATCAACGCCTACCACGACCTTTGCAAAGAATACGGCATCAACACCGACGTCGCCGTCAGGAGCTCGGCAACCGCAGAAGACCTCCCCGACGCGAGCTTCGCCGGACAACAAGAAACCTACCTGAACGTCCGCGGCGAAGCACAACTCATTGAAGCCTGCAAGAAATGCTTCGCATCCCTCTTCACCGACCGAGCCATCAGCTACCGTGAAGACAAAGGATTTGACCACTTCACTATTGGACTCTCCATTGGCGTCCAGAAAATGGTCCGCTCAGACCTCGCCTGCAGTGGCGTCATGTTCAGCATCGACACGGAAAGCGGATTCCAAAACGCCGTCTTCGTCACGGCCAGCTGGGGCCTTGGAGAGAACATCGTGCAGGGCGCTGTGAACCCTGACGAGTACTACGTCTTCAAACCATCCCTCAAGCAAGGCAAGAACGCCATCATCAGCAGACAACTCGGCGCCAAACAAATGAAGCTCATCTACGACACGAGCGGGAACAAGCAAACCAAGAACGTCCAAGTCGAAGCCCGAGACCGAAAGCGATTCTGCCTCACCGACGAAGAAGTCCACACCCTCGCACGATGGGCCTGCATCATAGAAGAACACTACTCGCAAAAACGAGGAACCTTCACCCCCATGGACATGGAATGGGCAAAAGACGGCCAAACCGGCAAACTCTTCATCGTCCAAGCCCGCCCAGAAACCGTCCACAGCCAAAAAGACAAAACCAAACTCAAACAATACATCCTCAAGGAAAAAGGACGCTTCCTTGTAGAAGGCCACAGCGTCGGAGAAAAAATCGGCACCGGCACCGTCAACGTCATCAAAGACGTCCACGACATCCACCAATTCAAGCAAGGAGAAGTCCTCGTCACCGAAATGACCGATCCTGACTGGGAACCCATCATGAAAATCGCCTCGGCAATCGTTACAAACAGAGGAGGCAGAACCTGCCACGCAGCCATCATCAGCAGAGAGCTAGGCATTCCCTGCGTCGTCGGCACCGAAAACGGAACAGAAGTACTTCACACCGGCCAAAAAGTCACGGTGAGCTGCGCCGAAGGAGACGTTGGCAAAGTCTACGAAGGAGAACTCCCCTACGACGTCCACGAAACAGACCTCTCCTCCATCCCCGAGACGAGAACCAAAATCATGATGAACGTCGGCAACCCCTCCCTCGCCTTTGAACTCAGCTTCCTCCCCAACAAAGGCGTGGGCCTGGCACGCGAAGAATTCATCATCAACAGCTACATCAAAATCCATCCCCTCGCCCTCCTCCACTACGAAACCCTCAAAGACGAAGAAGCAAAAAGAAGCATTGCAGAACTCACCGCCGGCTACCCCGACAAAACACGCTACTTCATCGACAAACTCGCAGAAGGCATTGCAACCATTGCAGCCGCGTTCCACCCAAAACCCGTCATCGTGCGCCTCTCTGACTTCAAAACGAACGAGTATGCCAACCTCATCGGCGGCAAAGAGTTCGAACCGAACGAAGACAACCCCATGATCGGGTGGCGAGGCGCTTCACGCTACTACGACCCGAAGTACAAAGAAGGCTTCGCCCTCGAATGCCAAGCGCTCAAGAAAGTCCGAGATGAAATGGGACTCACCAACGTGGCCATCATGATTCCTTTTTGCCGCACGGTCAAAGAAGGCCTCAGCGTCCTCGACGAGATGGCCAAGCACGGGCTTCGCCGAGGAGAAAACGGCCTCCTCGTCTACGTCATGTGCGAAATCCCGTCCAACGTCATCCTCGCCGACCAATTCCTCGACCACTTCGACGGCATGAGCATCGGCAGTAACGACCTCACCCAGCTCACCCTCGGCCTTGACCGCGACTCAGAAATCGTCGCTCACATCTACGACGAACGCAACGACGCCGTCAAACGCCTCATCAGCCAAGTCATCAAAACAGCCAATGCCCGCGGCAAGTACATCGGCATCTGCGGCCAAGCACCATCTGACTATATCGACTTTGCAGAGTTCTTAGTGCGAGAAGGCATCCAAAGCATGAGCCTCAACCCCGACACGGTCGTCAAAACCACCCTCAAAATAGCAGACGTCGAACGAAGCTTAGGACGCCAACAATAAAAAAAGAAGTAAAAAAACCGACCTCCCGCACCAAAACTATATAAATAACCACGACGTATACTGCTGTATGGGAGGGGTGAAGCTCACAAAACAGGAAAGTCCCCTTGGACGTCTTGAGAAAGAATTCAAAAAGCTTAGCCAGCAGGAAATTAAAGAACTCCTTCTCGTGAACACCTACAAGATGGCCATGCTCAAGGCACAAGTTGAGGCCATCACGCAAATTCTCATCAAGAAAAAAATCACTACGTACGAAGAAGTCTGGAACCTCACCAACGACATCTTCAAAGACAGCAAACTATAACCTGGAAAAAAAAACTGACAACCCATAACAACACTATACGAACACTACAAACAAACAGTTATACTAACAAATAAATACGTACGGCCAGAGTGCTACCTTCACAAACACCATTCTTCCCCCCGCCCGTCCTCCGCAAAAAAAGCGGTTGAAAAAAACCAACACGACCCATCACCGTTCTGGTTACAACACCACCTTCCCTGAGGGCAAGTTATATAAACCTCCAGCGAGGAAAACCTCCAGAAGAGAGGTGAAACACCATGGTTACCATCGCTATCAACGGATTTGGACGCATTGGCCGCAACGTCTTTCGTGCAGGATACCTCGACCCCGACTTCAATGTCGTAGCAATCAATGACCTCACTGACAACGCAACCCTCGCCCACCTCCTCAAACACGACAGCGTCTACCACACGTTCCAAGCAAACGTCACTCACGACGACCAACACCTCATCGTGAACGGCAAACCCATCCGCGCCTTCGCAGAAAAAGACCCTGCAAACCTTCCATGGGGCGAACTCGGCGTTGATGTCGTCTTGGAATGCACCGGACGATTCCGAACCAAGGACGCATGCCAAGCCCATCTCAACGCAGGAGCAAAAAAAGTCCTCCTCTCAGCCCCTGCAAAGAGCGACGGATTCAAATACATCGTTATGGGCGTCAACGACCACGAACTCACACCAGACATGACTCTCGTTTCCAACGCGAGCTGCACAACAAACTGCCTCGCACCCATCGTCAAAGTCCTCCACGAACAATTCGGCATTGAACACGGCCTCATGCTCACCGTCCACAGCTACACCGGCGACCAACGACTCGTGGACGCGCCTCACAAAGACCTGCGACGAGCAAGAGCCGCCGCGATCAATCTCGTCCCAACCACGACAGGAGCAGCAAAAGCTGTCGCAAAAGTCATCCCCAGCCTCCAAGGCAAACTCGACGGCTACGCAGCACGCATCCCCACACCAACCGGAAGCCTCACGGACTTCACTTGCAGGGTCGCGAGGGACGTGACTGTCGAAGACATAAAGACAGCCATGCGTGAAGCGGCAAACGGCCCGCTCAAAGGGATACTCGAATACTCAGAAGAAGAACTCGTCACGCAAGACATCGTTGGCAACCCCCACTCGAGCATCTTCGACGCGAATCTCACCAAAGTCATCGATGGCCGATTCGTCAAAGTCGTTGCGTGGTACGACAACGAATGGGGCTACTCCAACCGCATGGTCGAGCTCTGCAAAAAAATGGCTCAACACAACTAAGAATAAACAACAAAACACAAACAACGAGAAGAAAAACAAACAACTAAAAAGCCACCACGGAACAATCACGAAACACCGCGCCTTGTGCAGCAAAACGCAGAAGCCCCCAAAGGAGGCACCCAACTCAAGACGTGCTTGTGCCAAGACGTTGGCGCAGACTGCTCGCGCCTTTGTACAAGAGCAACAAAAACCCACAATGCACCCGCGAAGAAACACCCCTCTCCTCAAGAACCTCGACGTCAAAGCAAAACGCGTCCTCGTCAGGGCAGACTACAACGTACCGCTCAAAGACGGCACTATCACCAACGACAAACGAATTCGTGCAAGCATCCCCACCATCACTGAACTCCTGGCAAAGGGAGCAAAACAAATCATCCTCGCATCCCACCTCGGCAGGCCAAAGGGCAAACCCGACCCCTCCCTGAGCCTCAAGCCAGTTGCGAAGCACCTCAGCACCCTCCTGCACAAAGAAGTTTCCTTCATCCCAACGCCGACACCGCAAACGCTGCCGGACAACACCCTCGTCCTCCTTGAAAACCTCCGCTTCGACCCAGGAGAAGAGGCAAACGATCCGTCATTTACCAAAAAACTCGTACGCCTCGCCGACTGCTTTGTCTTCGACGCCTTCGGCACAGCACACCGTTCCCACGCCAGCACCGTCGGGATCCCAGCCCACCTCCCTTCAGCAATGGGCCTGCTCGTTGAGAAAGAACTCCGCTACCTCACCCTTGCCAACGCCGACCACCCCCTCATCGCCATCTTCGGCGCAGCCAAAGTAAAAGACAAACTCCCCCTCCTCACCGCTCTTCTTCAACACGCAGACAGCGTTCTCCTCGGCGGCGCTATCGTCTTCACCTTCATGAAAGCACAAGGGTACAGCATTGGCAAAAGCCTTGTTGACAACGAATCACTCGACCTTGCACGGACACTCTCAGAACAACACGGTGAACGGCTCACCTTCCCCAGAGACTTCATCGTTGCAGAAGACGCAAAACCCGACCTCCCGACCAAGACCGTCCCCTTCCACAAAATACCACCCACCCTCAAAGGCCTTGACGTCGGCCCGAAAACTGTCGCCCTCTTCCTTACCAAACTAGAAAAGGCGAAAACCGTCATTTGGAACGGCCCTCTCGGCGTTGCAGAAATCCCCGCGTTCGCCAAGAGCACCCAAGACGTTGCGCGCTTCCTCACCACCCACCCTTCCATCACGAGCATCGTGGGCGGAGGAGACACGGCTGCCGTTCTTGAAACATACAACCTCACCGAAGGATTCACCCACGTCTCTACTGGCGGTGGCGCCGCACTGAAAGCACTCGCAGGAGAGCCACTTCCCGCAATCGAAGCCCTTAACGCATCAAAGAAGAAACACCACAAGCACACATAGTTTCGTGCTCAGCCACGAAGGTACCGTCCACGATCAAAAACGTTCTTCACAAAAGGCTTCTTCCCAATCGCGTTCCCAAGACCGAGAACTTCTCCTCGCTCGTTCACAACAACCACGTCGCCGCGAAGCGATGCCCCGCCCACCACGCTTTCTTCAAAAACATCTCGTCCACACAAGAAAAGCCACTCTCCTCTTTCATTTACCACAATCTTCTTCTCCGTTCGCTCAGCAATCCAGTCAACCAAACTCGGAGACGGAACAAACCCGCCTTTCCCCCTCTCTTCGCCTAAGAACACGCCTATGGAGAAAAAATCAGCCCCGACTTCCTTTGCAAAGCGCTGCAAGGCAGGACTCGCAGAGAAGACCTGCTTCCCCCTCACCACGAGGTTTTCAGGCATGTCTTGCGTGAAACGCTGAAGCATGCGCTTCAAGCACAACAACGGACTCTGCGTACGCCGCGCCAATGCCTCCTTGCTCGTCGCCTCCAAACGCTCAAGAGCCGCCATACTCAACCGCGCTCCTCTTCAAAACCGTTATGGCGCACGCTAACTGCTTCCGCACCGTCTTCCTCTCGAGGAAGCAGGAGTCGCGCACCTTCAACTTCAAGCAAACGCTTAATTTCTCCAATAATAATGCTTGATCGCAGGTTTTCCAACCGCTCACGCGCTGCCTCGCACACTCGCTCTTGTTCTCTCAACTGCGCCTTGGCGGACTTGAGCAAGTCTTGCTGCTCTGAGAGCGACCAGCGAGTCATATCCTTTTTTTCTCGCTCTTCGATTTGCTTCAACTCCTCAGAAAGCGTCAACAACTTTTCTCGCAACGCCGCCGCAGTCTTCTTTGAAAAGGCAGCAATAGCACGCCTCACCCGTTCCTCTTCCTTCTTTTTTAGGCCGAGGTGCGAAAGCTGAGCCGAAACGCTTTCGAGAATGCCAATGAGCGTCTCAGCATTGCTCGTACGAAGCGCTTTGCACGGGTCCTCAAGAAATTTTTGCAAGAGCGCATTGGCGTTGCTGTGCAAGTATTTTTTCACAGCCCGCTCCATCACACCCCACTCTTTTCTCACACGCTCCTCGCAGGAAGCCAGCTCCTTTGCCACTGCATCTTTGCGATCGAGAAGTGCACAAAACTTCTGGTACGCCTCGCTGCGTTCAATCTCCCTCACCCTGGCAGAGAACTTCTTCACCTTGCCCTGCAAGTCCTTAAGCACACGCTCTTCTCTTGCAAGCTCCTCACTCGCCTCTTGCCGCCTTTGTTTAATCTCCTCGAGCTGGTCAACCTTCTCCCTCACCGCGCGCAAATCGTAAATCTTCTTTTTTTCTAATTCTGCATTTGCATAAATTACGCTGTCCTCTATGCGCTTGAGCGACTTGGCAATAGCAACTACTTCATCACCAAAAAACTCTTTGAGTACGTAAAAGTTCTTTCTCGTCCTCTCCTCAAGCTCGCCAAGCTCTTCTCCCAACGCGAACATGAATCGGTCAACCGCGAACACGTTCGTTGGCAAGCGAAAGCCTTCAAGAAAAGATCTCACTGCGAGAATATACTGAGCGCGATTTCCTTCCATCACGTGCTTTGCCCGCTCAGGAATCGCATCATTTTGTAAACTCCCCTTCTCTAGGGCGTCAAGCTGTTTTTGCAGTGTCGTCATGGCAACTTCAACTTCCCTGCGAAGGCGGGAGAGCACCTCGCCGCCTCCCTTCTCCTCTGCTCGCCGCTGCGTCCACGCTGGCAGAGCAGCAAGTTCAACTTCTGTCGGGCGCTCTTTCCTCTTTCCAAAAACGTTGAAAAAACCCATTCTGCTTGATTTCCACTCAGCCACTAAGGCCAGGATTAGCTCCTCACAACGGTTCAGAAACAAGGAAGGCTTATAAGTTTTATGCGTTTCTTTTCTCATCCGTACTACATTCAGCTTACTACGTTCAGGTCCAACCCACATGAGCAGACGTAATAGTACAAGAAGAAAACGAAGGAGCAACTGGAAAAAGCCCTCAAAGCAAAAGAGCCTTGCCAAGGAGCGCGTCGCTTCACTCTTCTCCCTCGCCGAGCAATGCGCAGCGTCCCATCCTACGCGAGCTATCCGCTACGTCCAGCTTGCCCGGCGCATTGGTATGCGTAATAAGGTCTCCCTCGCACCCTTCAAAAAACGGTTTTGCAAGCATTGCAACACGTATTTTCTTAATGGCGTGAACGCTCGGGTGCGCATCCACCGAGGCAGGCTCATCATCACCTGTCTTTCGTGCAAGCATATTCGCCGATTCCTCTTCGTCAAGAAACGTGCTGGGGAGCAGAAAAAGAAATAGCGGGCAGGCAGGGATGCTGTTCTCTTTATTCCTTCATTGTACTGCGTTTGAAGCGGCCCTCCCCACCACTTAAAAATTTCCATATGGAAAATTTC
>RFJU01000015.1 GCA_003694805.1 Candidatus Woesearchaeota archaeon
AATCCTGCAACGTTTCCTCCAAACCGCCTTCCTACGAAAAATGCGGGAATAACGCTGAGTGACGCGATCAAGACGGGAATATAGAAAAAAACATTTTTTACGGTCAGATTGGGCTTGAAGACTGAAACTGCCTTGTAGAGCCACGCCCCGAATGACGAGTGGAAGTCTTTTTTAGTTGGAACACCGAGGGGCGCAATCATGTGATTGTCCCAACACTTCCCGTTCCGTATCTCGTCACAGACATCTCCTGTCTTTACAATGAGTTCTGCCCTCCTGAGATAAAAATAAGGATCAATGGCCAGGAGATAAGTCTGGCCGGTATCGTCCTGGAGTCGCTCTTTGAACTGCTCGCTGAGTTGGGAAACTTGCGCTTCGAAGTCTGATTTTTGCTGAGCAAGTATTTTTTGGAGCTCTTGCTCAATGACTTCGCGCTTCCGCTCTGGAGGGAGGTTGGGGTACTGTTTGGTTATTTGTGCGTTTAAGTCGTTCCGAACTGAATTGAGAATGGTGTCTGCCGCCCACTTCTCCGTTATTGGCAAGGTGGCAGGGTACATGCGAAAGTGCACGCTCGTGTAGAACGGGATAAGAACAAGAACGAGGAGCAAGAGTGCTGAGAGCACTCTTTGATTGTGGCGCACGAAACGGCTCGAAGCGCCAATCCATTCTGACAGGTTAATTGACGTTCCGCTTGGGCGAAATTCCTTGGTTGCCTTCTGGCTTCCTTCTTTTCTCAGGTCTGCTCGCTGATTCTTGTTCCTTTTTCGCTTCCGCTTCGCCACCAACGATCCCTCCAGTGCTCTGGGCAGGAAGCTCCTTATTTTAAAGGTTTCGCTGCATTGAACAAAAGAGACGGTGTAGAGAATTTCGCTTTAAAGCTTTTTTAACCATGTTTCTTTTTAATTTCATTTGAATCGCTATTATCCTTGGTTACATGCTTTCATCTTTTGTCTAAAATTTGTCTTTACTTTAAGCCGTTTTTGATTTTTTACTACTGTCACCTCCTGCTTAGTGCTTATTCTTAAGT
>RFJU01000016.1 GCA_003694805.1 Candidatus Woesearchaeota archaeon
ATATAAATACCCCGTTCATTTCCGGCGACACCATGCTTTGCTTGCTCACCTTGATTGTTTTCGGCATCCTGGGCGTATTTAGTGCGAAGTACCGGCCCCTCGCGAAGGAAGCATTCGACTGCGTGTTTCGCCGGCTAACGTTCAGGAAGTGCAGCACGAGCTTAGATAAGAAAGTGAAGGCGGCGCTTGCAGGAAAGTTGATGAAGCGAAGGCCTGGGCTTGCAAGGCTCGTCTATAAGCATGCTGAACTGCTCAGCTGGGTCCTCACAATTCTCCTCCTGCTGACCGTGGTGAATCTCGCGTTTGGCTTGTATAACTACGTTCAGTACGGGAACTGCAACGGTCCAGAAAATTCTGGCGAGTTTTGCATTTTTGACCCGACAGGGAAGCACAGCCAGTATAGCGGCATTGATGTAGGTTCTCAAGGAGGGGAGGTTCTTCCCGGCCCCGATGACGACCCAGCATTAGGTCCTGAGGAAGCAAGCGTGGAAGTTATTGAGTTTGGGTGTTACCTTTGTCCTTTCACGAGGAAAGCCGAGCCGATGGTGAAAGAGATTCTTGATGAATTCTCGGGCGATATTCATTTTGTGTATCGTGACTTCCCCTTGGACGGTGTCGAGGAAGCAGTCGAGACGGAATCGGTTACGTGTGAAGTGCCTGAGGATCCCTCATGGCTTGAGCGTTTGTTCGGCAAGAAGGAGAAGCCCGAAATTAAGCATGCAGGGTCAACAAGGGCGGCCGTCGCTGCTAACTGCGCCCTCGCACAAGGAAAGTTTTGGGAGTTTCACGACGCACTCTTTCTTGATCCGCAAAAGACGGCGACAAAGTCGGGCTTGGTCGAGATCGCGCAAGAGACAGGGCTTGACGTTAGCGAATTTGAGGCGTGCTTGGAGAGCGGCCAGATGCAAAGCGAGGTTCGTAAGGATTTCGAGGATGGCGTCAGCGCAGGCGTTTTTGGGACGCCAACGTTCTTTATCAACGGGAAACGGCTCGTTGCGCCGAGCAAAGAGGAGCTTGTCCGGGCGATTCGGGAAGCGATGAATGATCGGGGAAGCGAAGGATGATTTGTGCTTCTAAGCCTCTCAAGGAGGTCTCTGAACTGGTGGTCTGGCACGCGTTCGTGGTGCCCGAAACACGCGTAACCAACGCCTTTGCAGAACAAGTATTTCCTAGGCAGGGCATTGAGGGAAGGGTATGGTAGCGCTTGAAGTGGAGAATTTGAAAAAGTCCTACGGTGATGTAGAGGCGGTGAAGGGTGTTTCTTTCAACGTTCGCAAAGGGGCTTTTTTCGGATTTATCGGCCCGAATGGCGCAGGGAAAACAACAACGATTCGTTCCATTGTGGGTCTGACACGGTTTGAGGGCAGTATTCGCGTCTTTGGCCGCGATGTAGATCGTGAGTCCAGGAAGGTGAAGGCGTCCATTGGTCTGAGTCCGCAGGAATATAATTTTGACCGGTTCTTAACGGTGCAAGAGGAGCTTGAGTACACCGCCGGGTATTATGGCTTGCCGTGGCGTGAAGGAAGGAGGCGTGCCGAGCGCTTGTTGCATCGTTTTTCGCTGTGGGAGCACAGGAAGAAGTTGTCCGAGCGTCTGAGCGGAGGAATGAAGCGGCGGCTCATCATCGCGCGAGCGCTCATTCACGACCCTCCTTTGCTCATTCTTGATGAGCCAACCGCCGCCCTTGATGTTGAGCTTCGCCGGTCGCTGTGGGAGGAGCTTCGCCGAATTAATGAAGAGGGAAAGACGATAATCCTGACAAGTCATTATTTGGAGGAAGTGGAGCTCCTCTGTCACGACGTTGCCATCATTCATGAAGGGAGGCTCTTGGCTCTGGGGAAGAAGGAGAAACTCCTTGCTGATTTGAGCTGCGAGATGCTAACAGTTGAGACAGACAAGCCGGTCCCTTCGTCCGCGTTGAAAGGGCTGCGTGTCGAGCGTGTAGGAAGTAAGACGATGATTGTGGGGAAGGGCGTTCATGAGAAGGCAAAGAAGATTTTGGATGCGCTGGAGCGGCGCGGTATTGCTGTCTTGCGGGTAGAGACGGGAAGGGAGAACTTGGAGCATCTTTTTTTGAGGATGACGAGGAGGGGGAGGTCATGAACTGGTGGGGTTTGTTCACCTTGGTCAAGCACGAAGTGCATCGTACCTTTAAGGTGTGGGCTCAAGCACTCTTTCCTCCCATAGTGAGCACGATTTTGTTCATTACCATTTTTTATTTTGTTCTGGGAAGGTCGGCGTCTGCTCCGGGAGGTGTTTCGTATCTTGAGTTCTTGGTTCCTGGCTTGGTGATCATGAATATGGTGTCCGCTGCGTATCAAGGATCGTCGTTTAGCTTATTTATGAGTCGGTACACAAAGCATTTTGAGCATATCTTGACAATGCCGATCTCGTATATGGAGATCGTTCTTGGCGTGCTCATGGGCGGTCTTGCGAGGAGCATCATCACCGGGGCGGGTATTGTGGCGGCAACGTCTTTTTTTATTCCGTTTCGCGTTGAACACGTTGTGTTGTTGGTAGTGTATGTTTTGCTGGCAGTATTTTTTGTCGGGAGCTTGGGTGTTCTGGTCGGTTTTTGGGCGGATAAGTTCGACCACTTAGGGATTGTTGTCACGTTCGTTCTCACGCCGTTGACGATGCTTGGCGGAGTCTTTTATAGCATAAGCAATCTTCCTGCGTCATTTCAGAAGGCGACGTTGCTCAACCCTGTTTTTTACATGGTTGACGGCTTTCGCTATGCCATCTTAGGAATTCATGATGCTCCAATTTGGCAGGGCTTGACGGTGTTGTTCATCCTCGGCGTTGCGGCCTTCACGTTTGTGGTGGCGCTATTGCGCTCTGGCTGGAAGGTGAAGGAGTGAGGCGCGATCGGAAGCAAACGCATAAATAATACTGTGTTTTTCCTTGCTATGTGTTTTGCTTGTGGAAACGGTCCTCGTGTTTTTGAAGAGCGGCGGGCATCCTGCGTGTTCTTAGCGGGCGCGGCGAGGATGCGCTTGCGCGCAGCAGCGTTGGGCGGTGGTGGCACGAAATGCGTTTGAACGTGGAAAAAATAAGAAAAGAGTTTCCGCTGTTTGGAAACGGTGAAAAGGGGGGTGTGGTGTATTTTGATAACGCGTGCATGACGCTTCGTCCCCGGTGTGTCATCGAAGCCGTTAGGCAGTATTATGAATTGTTTCCTTCGTGTGGAGAGCGGAGCATGCACAGGCTGGGCAAGCGCGTTGATGCTGAAGTTGCACGTTCACGCTCAATTGCTCGGAAGTTTTTTGGGGCGAAAAGGAATGAGGAAATTATTTTTACGAGCGGAACGACGCACGCAATTAATATCGTAGCGCATTCTTTTCCTTTCAAGAAGGGGGATGTTGTCGTCACGACGGATAAAGAACATAACTCGAATCTGCTCGTGTGGCAACAGTTGGCAAAAAAAGGCGTGGTTCGTCATGTTGCCGTTCCCTTTGGTGACGTGGAGGCGCTGTCTCGAGTGCTGGAAAAAGGGCGTGTTGGTTTAGTGTCGATGGTTTACACGTCTAACGCGGACGGGTCAAGCATTCCGGTGAAGGACGTTATTCGTGCTGCGCATAAGCATGGCGTGCCTGTTCTTCTTGATGGAGCGCAAGCAGCACCCCACCGTCGTGTTGATGTGCGCGCGCTTGACGTCGATTTTTTTGCTTGTTCAGGGCATAAAATGCTCGGCCCGAGCGGGACTGGCCTGCTGTACGGGAAGAAGGCGTGGCTTGAGCGTTTGGTTCCTGCCCTTGTTGGCGGCGGGACTGTTGTTGACGCGACGCTGCAAGGTGCCGAGTTTGAGGAGCTGCCGCATCGTTTTGAAGCAGGTTTGCAGAACTACGCAGGTATTATTGGTCTTGGCGCCGCGATGGAGTTTTTGCTGAGTGTAGGGCTCTCCCGCATCCACGATCATGAAGTCGCGTTGACGCAGCGCTTGGAGGAGGGGCTCAGGGAGTTTTCCCACCGTGGCGTTCGAGTTATCGGGCCTTCTCCAAAGGAGCGTGGTGGCGTGACAAGCTTCTTTGTTGAAGGTGTTGACGTGCATCAGGTGGCGCTCTTGCTGGACGAGTCAGGAGGATTTGCGACACGTTCCGGGAGGCATTGTGTGCACGCGTGGTTTAACAAGCAACAGTTGGATGGGACGGTGCGGGTTTCCTTTTATCTCTATAATACGATGGAAGAGGTTGAGTCGTTCTTGGAAGCGCTGCGATCAGTACTCGAGATTGTCGCGTGAACGCTCACGCGCGTCAATTTTTTTTGGATGTTTTTTTTTTCAGGCCTTTCCAGACTCTTTTTTTTGGGGAAAAGTATTTATGTTACTTCTCTTCTGATTTTTTTCTTGTATGGGTAGGAACGTCCCGTTCACCGTTGCGTTTGCCATAGTGCTCGTATTAGCAGGTGTGTTCTTGTTAGGGCGCGGCATTACTGGCTTTGTTGTCAGCCAGAGTTGTTGTTTTCCTCCTTTTTGTTCCGGGGAGAACGTGTGTGACGTTGCAAAGCCCGCAGTTGAAAACGGAAGAGGCGGTTCGGAAGAAGGGTTTGTTTTGGCAACGCTTTTTGGAGTGCTGTCAGTCGGTGCCGCGACGTTGGCGGTTGCTGGGCGTGTTCGCCGAGGCGGGCGGCGAAAGAAAGGAGGGCGCGAGGGCAATATTTAAAAATGATTGATTCGTTTTCTCTGCCAGCATGCAGGCGGTTATTGAAGCGATTATTCAGGAAACACAAGCCGTCAGGAGGTTTCGCCTTCGCCCAGAAAAGCCGCTTGAACACAGGCCAGGACAGTTCTGTTTACTCTCCCTTCCGGAAAGCAACGTTGCACGGCCGTATTCCATCGCGACCTCGCCTACTGAGGAGCAGGGTTTTTTTGAGCTCATCATCAAGCGAGTTGAACACGGTCGCTTGACGCCTGCCTTGTTTGCAAAAAAAGAAGGAGATGTTGTGGACGTAAAGGGGCCGTTTGGCACGTTTTATTATCGTGACGGCGTATACGCCCCTGTTGTTCTCATCGGCGGCGGTTCTGGCATAGCCCCCCTTCGTTCAATTTTGCATTACCTCCTAGCAAAGAAGGTGAAGGTGCCAATATGGCTTTTTTTTGGAAACCGGACCGAGCAAGACATTATTTTACACAACGAGTTTTCTGCTCTTTCTTCGGAGCATGAGAATTTCTCGTACATCCCGGTGGTTGATCATCCTAAGGATGGGTCGTGGCAAGGGTATGCGGGTCACGTGACGGAGTCGCTTGTGGCAGAGCGCGTCGTTGACCTTCGAGCCCCGCATTATTATCTTTGCGGCCCTCCGGGAATGGTTGCTCAAATTATTTGTGCTCTTGAAGTGCACGGCGTGCCGCACGAGCATATTAGGCGGGAGCAGTGGTGAAGAAGACGGGTGTATGCAGGAGGTGAGCAGGGTGAGTGGCGAAGAGTGTATCTTTTGCAAAATAGTGAAGGGCGACGTTCCTTGTCATACGATCTGGGAGGATGAGAAGCACTTGGCGTTTCTTTCCATTTTTCCCAATACTGACGGGTTTAGCGTTGTGATCACCAAGGAGCATTACCCGAGTTACGCCTTCGACCTCCCTGATGATGTGTTATGCGGCCTCGTTGCAGCCGCAAAAAAGGTTGCGAAGAAGATTGACAGGGCGTTTGATGATGTTGGGAGAACGGGCTTAATTTTTGAAGGCTTCGGAGTTGATCACGTGCACGCAAAGCTCTTTCCTATGCACGGGACGGCGAATATGAAAGAGTGGAAGCCGATAGAGTCAAAGCAGAGGGTATTTTTTCGAACCTATCCTGGGTATATTTCCTCCCATGATTACGAGCGGGCAGACGATGCACACCTTGCGAAGCTGGCTGAGGTGATCCGGCGTGCATGAGCAAGCGATTGCGAACAGGATTATTGAGGAGGCAAAAAAGTGCGGGGCTGTGAAAGGTATTGTTGTTGAGGTCGGGGACCTTGCGCACCTCCCCGCTGATGAGATGCGCCAGGTGCTCTTGGACAGGACGGAGTGGGACGTCACGGTCGTTGAGAAACGAGCGCTCGTTGAATGTGTTTGTGGTTATTGTGGCGAGCCGAAGATTGTGCAAAAGCAGCATGATGCTACCCTGTTCGAATGCCCTGTGTGCGGTTCACTTCCGCTCGTGAAGGAAGGCGACCAGATTGTTCTCAAAACGGTCGAGCTGCAAGAGGACTGACGAAGGCGAAGAGGGAGCGTAATCTGGGCGTGAAAGGATGCTTTTCGTTTTGAGCAGTTCGCATTCCCTTGCGTTCTCCGTTGAATTTTGAGAAATAGTTTTTGAATGCTCGTGAAAACTTTAAAAGGAAGGAGTGGTTTCTCCTTCTTTTTGAAAAATGACGCGGTCAAACTATGCCACTGAGAGCAGTTCACTCTCGCTCTACATGCGCGTGTTACAGCGTTCCTCTTCAGGCCTTCCTAAGAGCAGAGTGATTGAACTGCACAAGCGGATGCGAGAAGGGGATGTTAAGGCGCGCAATGAGCTAATAGAATCAAATCTTCGTTTAGCATTTCATCTTGCACTCAAGTTTTGGAGGAGGAATGGGGATTTGCCTGTTGAGGACTTCGTGAATGAAGCGAACACCGGGCTCACGCGAGCAATGAATACCTATGACCCTGCTACAGGCGCAGCGATTTCAACGTATGCCACGTTCTGGATACATAAGCATCTGAGGGATTTTGCTGAGAGAACGCGTACTTTGGTAAGGGTTCCTCGATACATACGGGAGAAGGTAACGGAACAAGAGGCTTGTGCAACGGAATCAGCTCCAGAATGGAAAACCACAGCGCAGGAACAAGCGGCAAAGGTTTTGCGTTCAACAACGGTCTCGTTAAGTGACGCCTATGATAGTCTCGAAGAGGAGATTGCAGCGTGCCAAGAAAGGTTCACTGAGGGTGAAGCCGTATCCTCGTTGGACAGAAAGAAAGACATTAACGTGTTGTACGCGGTGCTTGATGCGCTCGATCCTGCATTGAGGGATGTGTTGGAGCGAAAATTTGGATTGAACGGGTACGATGCTTCAACCTTGAATGAAATCGCGAAAGTGTATGGGAAGAGCAAGGAGTGGGCGCGTAAGAGGGTCGATGAGGCCTTGCGGCTCATTCGAAAGCGGTTTCTGGCAATTCGTGCACGAAAGTGATTGTTCAAAAAGAAGAAGGCAGATTGTGAAGGAGATGCGGGGTGTTTTGTTTAAGCGTGAAGAGCGTGATGCTTGATGAGAGAGCTTTTCGTCTTTGGGAATGAGTGGGTTGAGCGGGATAGCGGCGCGTACTGCGTGGTGAAAGAGTTGGAAAAACGCGGTGTTTTGTGCACGCACGTGAAGGATCCGCAGGAGCTCCTTCCTCGTTTAGAGCGCGGCGATCGTGTGGTGATTCTTGATGTCGCAGAAGGGGTTGAAGAGCCAGTAGTTGTGGAGCGTCTTGACCTGCTGGAGACGGGCAGGGTTTCTTCGCTTCATGATTTTGATCTTGCGTTCTTCCTCAAACTTCTCAAGGAAGTTGGTGTGGTCAAGGAGGAGCAAGTAACGATTGTTGCGGTTCCTGTTTCCGGACGCGTCGCCGTAAACGACATCGTGGCGCTGTTGAAAAAAGTGTAGCCACGGCGGGCCGTCATGGATTGCGTCACGGATTGTTTTTGTTTTCGTTTTTTGTTTTTGTTTTTTTATTTTGAGAACCACTTCACTTTGAGGAAGTGCGTGCTGCAGCTAAAGCAGGGATCGTAGGAGCGGATGAGTTTTTCTATTTCTGTCACTAGTGCTTCTTTTGGGAGGTGGGCGATGGTCGGGACGAAGGCTTTGATGTCGTCTTCGCAGTTGCGCAGGTTTTGGCAGGTGGGGGTGATGATATTGGCTCTGATAATGGTTCCTGTTTTGTCCAGCTCGTACTCGTGCCAGAGGACGCCGCGGGGTACTTCGATGGCGCCTATGCCGACGCCCGAGCGTGGCTGTGCTTCAATAAGTGGTTCTTTTTTTGGGGTGAGCGTTTCGCAAAGTTCTGCTGCTTTTTCTACGTAGTGAACGAGTTCTATTGCTTGGGCGAGGTTGTTGAGGAAGGGGCCGTGGAGGGGAAAGGTGATGCTGTGTCTTGCCACGACGCGTTGCGCGGCCGGGCTGAGCCATTGGTGGTTGTTGTTGAGGCGGGAGAGTGCGCCGACGAGGTAGCTCTTGCCTTCTTTGACGACGAAGTTGGAGGTGGCGTAGCGTTCGTGGTATTCGTGGAGGAATTCGTGGTAGCGCTCCTTGGGGAAGCGAGAACTCTGCGAGGTGAGGTCTCCTCGTAGCGTTGCGTACTCTCCAGGCCTGGTGAGGGAGAAGTACTCTGTCGGTCTCTGGAAGGAGGGTTGTTTGAGGCGGGCGAAGAGGTTTGCTGTTTGTTCGGCGTCAGGCAGCGCTTCGCGCAGGCGTCGTGCGATTGTGCGTAGTTCTTGTACTGGAGGCAGCTTGAGCCAGCCCCCAACGGTTGCGCTGGCTGGGTGGAGGTCTCGTCCGCCGATGAGAAAGATAAGATCGTTGCCGAGCTTCATGAGGCGAAGGGCTTGTTGAAGGGTTGCTTTGTGCGTAGGGGCCATGGCGAGCGCGCTCTCAAAGCCGAGGTAGTCCGGGAGGGCGAGGAAGTAGAGGTGGGTCGTGTGGCTCCTGATGCGTTCGGCGTAGGTGAGGAGTTCGCGGAGTTTGTAGGTTTGCTCGCTCGGCTCGATGCCGAGGGCCGCTTCGCAAGCTTGGATGGCGCAGATAGTGTGGGCGCAGGAGCAAATGCCACAGATGCGCGAAGTTATCTCGCTCGCTTCTCGGTAGTGTCGGTCGACGACGAGGCCTTCAAAATAGCGGGCGCCCTCTTCTGCTTGGAGCTCGCATTTCGTTACGGTTGTGCCGTCTAGGCCGAGGGAGAGGCTGGCGTGGCCTTCTATTTTGGTGATGTGGTTGAGTTCAATGATTTTGCCCATGGGGCACCTCGTGTCGTATGCGTTGTTGTTCGGGGATTTTGAGGCCGGCAAAGCTTTGCAGCCGAGTCCTGATCGCGTCGGTGTCAAAGCCTTTTTTTTCGAGCAGGTCGAAGAAGGCGTCGTAGCGTGCTTGGAGGGCTGGGCCGCGGCACCCCCAGCATTCGAGGCCTGCGTTGGTGCAGACGCTGTTGCATCCTCCGCTCGTGATGGGGCCGAGGCAGAGTTTGCCGTCTTCGAGGAGGCAGCGGTTTTCGTTTTTTCGGCATTCCACACAAACAGGGTTGAGGTAGCCGCGATGGACGCGGCCGAGGGCGAAGTCTTTGATGAAGGAGAGGATTTCTTTTTTGTCAGGAGGGCAGCCCGGGATGGTGTAGTCTACAGTGACGTAGTTGTCAATAGGGGCGGCCTGCGTGTCTTCGAGTTTGAGGCAGCGGTTGAACTTGAGTTTTGCGTAGCGGTCCTCTCCGATGAAGTTGCGCATGGCAGGTATGCCGCCGGTGTGAGCGCAGGCTCCGAGGGCGACGAGGTACGTGCACATGCCCCTCCACTTCTTGAGCTCTTCAATGTCTTCTTTTTTTGCGACGAGGCCTTCGACGAGGATGACGTCGTAGTGGATGTTTTGCGGGTTGTGTTCTTTGATGAAGGGGAAGCTTTTGAGATCGACGGCTTCGATGAGGTCGAGGAGGTCGTCCTCGTTGAAAATGACGCTGAGCATGCATCCGTAGCAGCCGGTGACGCCGTACACGCCAATGACGGGTTTGCGCAGCCCTTCGGCGCGGCGCGGCGGGCCTTTGTGTTCTTCGCTCTTGTTTGTTGCTTTAAAAGTCGTTTCCAAAGCTGCTCACCTCGTCGTATCGAAAGACAGGTCCGTCTTTGCAAGTGTAGGTTCCGCGTATCATGCAATGGCCGCATTTGCCAACAGCGCAGAACATGAGGCGCTCGGCACTGACGAAGATTTGGTCTTCGTGAAACCCTTTTTCTTGAAGGAGGTCGATGCAGGTGCGCATCATGACGGGGGGGCCGCACATGATAACGATTTTGTTCTCGTTGGTGAAGGGTGTCTTCTTGACGACGTCGGTGATGAAGCCGACGTTGCCCGTGTAGCACGCTTCGGCCGGGGCTTTGTCGACGCTGACGTGGACGCGGAAGGTTTTTTCCCATTCTTGAATGCTGTGGCCGTAGAGGATGTCGCCTGGTGTTCGGTAGCCGAGGAAGAGCGTGACGTCAAGGTAGTTGTTTCGGTGTCGTTCGATGTATTCAATAACGCCGCGCAGGGGAGCGACGCCGCAGCCCCCTCCAATGAGGACGAGGTGGTTGTTTGTGAAGTGGTGCATGGGGTAGCCGCGGCCGTACGGCCCGCGTACGAGGAGTTCATCCCCTGCTTTGACGTGTTCGAGTGCGTTGGTGACGTTGCCGACCTTTCGGATGGAGAGGTCGACGTGCTCGTCTGAGTAGCTGCTAATGCTGATTGGTGCCTCGCCGATGCCGGGGAGGCTGACCTGGACGAACTGGCCTGGCTGGTGGCGTGGTTGCCAATCAAGCCGGAGAGTGAAGATGTCTTCTGTTTCTTTCTTGTTGGAAAGAACAGTGACGGGGAACGGCTGGTAAGGGTTGGTTGTTTGGGCGCCGTTGCTTGCGTTGTTTGTTTCGATAGGGTTCATGGTGTGTTTTCCTCTGGCGTGTTCTCCTTGAATGCGTTGATGGTGGAGCGAAAGTCGATTCGTTCTGGGCATCCGCGGATGCACCGGCCACACCCGACGCAGAGGTGAACGCCGAAGCGGTCTTTAAACCATTGGAGCTGGTGGTAGATGCGGTGTTTGAACCTGTCGAGGAGCTCGTGCCGGAAGATGTGGTCGCCGGCGACGCGGGTGAAGCTTGGCGTCATGCACGCGCTCCATTTGCGCTCGCGCTTTCCTTTCGTGAGTTCTGGAAGGGATGAGGTGTCGTGGATTTCGAAGCAGTAGCAAGTAGGGCAGAGCGTGTTGCACGCGGCGCAGTCGATGCACCGCGAGGCAGGTTCTTCCCATTGCTTGTTATTGATGAAGTGGTTGAGGTTGATGGTTGCGAGGTTGTTGGTTCCTGGCGTGGTTTTTTCTTCGTCGGAGATGGAATGAGGAGTTGGGGTGAGGGTGTCAGGGAGGGTTTGGGCGAGGTTGTTGAGGAGTTGTTCTCCTTGGTTGCTCGTGGCTTCGAGGAGGTAGTGGTCGGCTTTTGGGTAGAGCATGATGTCCTGGGCGTTCTTGTCCAGGTTGAGGGAGCCGCAGAAGCAGTATTCGTCGTAGGCCGTTGCGCAGTGGATGCCGATGAGGACGGTTTCGTCGCGGCGGGCTTGGTAGTACGGGTCAGGGTGTTCCGTGGTGAAGGCGATGTCTTGGTGGGCGATCGCGTTGAGGTCGCAGCGTCGAAGTCCGAAGACGACTTTAGGTTTCTTTTGCGGTGTTGCGGGGGTGAGGGTGTTGCCTTTGAAGTGAAAGAGTGTTTCTTCTTTTGGGAAGAAAATTTTTTTGGCGGGGAAGAGGGGGAATTCTTCGAGGGTGATGTCCTTGATGGCGTCTTCGGTGGCGAGTTCTTCGTAGCGGGTTTCGTCTTGCTTGATGGGGGCGAAGACGGTGTAGGTTTGCATGAGTGTCTTGAGGAGGGAAGAAAGCCTCTCTTTTTGGAGTTTCCACACAGCGTTGCTGCGAGCGGACTGCTGGGGCGTGGCCATTTCTTTGTCTTGCGAGCGTGAAGATATAAAAAGATTTGCCTCTACTTGCGAACCGTAATTATTTTATATGGTGGTGTCGTTGCGGTGTTGTTGCGTGCTCAGGTGTGAGCTGCGGAGCGTCGTGGCTCGGTGCCGAGGGCGTGTTGTCGCGGTCTGGCGTTTTTGTTTGCTCTTATGCTTGTTTATGCTTGGTTGTGTGGGTGGCTGGTTATGGATTCATGGAAGGGTGTGGGTTTGGTGTTTGGCAGTTCCTGTTTCGTGTTCCTTTTCGTAGTGTTGGATCGTTGGGGGCGGGTGGTTCGTGGACGGGATTGAGCTCTGCATCAGGTTTTCACTCAGGCCTACGTCGTTGCGGTTCTGCGGTCCGCAGCGAGCTCAGGCGTTGTTTCAGAGGTACTTGGAGAGGAAGGATAATGAGGACGAAGTGAGAGCCGCGTTTGAGCAGTTTGAAGGGCTCTATCCGTACTTGAGCGCGATTGCGCAAAAGCACGGGCGGGACGTTCTCGATTATGACGTTGTTGAGGCGTACTGGTTGGGTAATCGCTTGCTTGAAGGGTTTACGCGCGATGAGGCAAGAGGGATTATTGAGGGGTTGATGGCGAAGCGTTCCGCGTTGCGAAGCCTGCCTCGCAGGATTGGGGAAGCGCTCATCGAGTCGTTGCCCGAGAAGGTGTTGCCTCATCATAATTTCCACGTGTTTTATGTTGGTGTGGGGAGGACTGCTGGCACAGTGCCGCTCGTGATGAACAGTTACGACCAGTGCAGGATTAGTTGGGGTGAGGTGCTTGAGGTGCGTGCAGAAAAGGAGTTGCTCCGGGTGAGGACGACGCGCTTAGTTGAGGACGGAGGAAAGGTGGTTCTTGGCGGGCGTGTGGAGCGTGAGGTGGGGTACGTGCCTGGTTTGTTGGGGCGGGTTCGCAGGGGTGATTTCGTAGCGTTGCATTGGGGGTTCGCGCCGGTGTTGTTGCGCGAGGAAGATGTAGCGCGTATTGAGAAGTACACGCGCTACGCCCTTGATCTCTACAACGAGCGGGCAGTGTGAAGCGCCGCGTCTGAAAATCTCGTTCAGGGTCGTGACCGGTTCGTGGCGTGGCTTCTCAGGAGGTTGCCGTTCGTGGCCAGTCGCGCCAGGAACTATGAGAAGGTTGGCTAAGGAGGTTTAGCGCGCGGGGGTGTGTTCTTATGGTGAGAGGAGGTGGTATAGTGCTTTGGCTTTTTCGGGGGGGACCTTCTCGACAGCCATTCCTGCTTGGACGAGGACGTAGTCGCCTTTTTTTACGTGGTCGAGGAGCGAGATGTCGGCGCTGGCTTGCTGGCCGTCAAAGTCGAGCGTTGCGGTTTTGTCGTTGATGGCGATGACCTTCCCAGGGACTGCAAAGCACATATGGGGTGTTGTTTCTCTTTTCTTGTTTTTAAGCGTTTCTTTTCGTTTCAGTACGGTTCTAGGAGTTGGTTTTGGCGCGCCTTCTTGGAGTCCTCGTGGCGGGCGGCGGAGGGCTTGGAGAGAAAATTTATAAAGTTTGCTTCAGGAGTGTTTGCTGTGGCGCTCAAGGAGGACATTGCGAAGCTGGCAAAGAACCAGGCCGCGTTGCAGAAGAACCTGGAGATTTTGAAAGGGCGGGTTGATGCGCTCGAGCAAGCAGTGTCGGGGCTTGGCGGAGCGTCTTCTTCTGAAGCAAAAGCGCGTGTTGGGAGTGCTAGCGGTGAAGACGACGCGCTTGCCGCGTCGCACCATGCAAAGGCTGCATCCGCTTCGTCGGCGGCGTTGGAGCGCCGTGCTGCTGCCAAGAGGGAGCCGAGGCAGGTTGAAAACCTCGGTTTTAAGGTTTTTGGCAGTGTCGGCTTTCTCCTGCTTGTTTTAGGGCTGTTCTTCTTGTACTCGTATGCGAAGGAGCAGGGCTGGATCGGTCCGGGCGAGGAGATTGTCCTGGGCGTGCTCCTATCCGCAGGCGTGCTTTTAGCGGGCGAACTATCGCGTAGGAAACAGTTTTTGGCGTTCTCGCAGCTTCTGACGGGCGGCGGGTTGGGCTTGCTCTACTTCACGTTTTTTGCAATGTATTTTTTTGAAAAGTACCGTGTCGCGTTGAGAGTCACGTTTGGTTTAGAGGCGTTCTTGCTTCTTGCCGTAGTTGCTGGTGCGGTGGCGTTGGCGCTTCGTCATGACTCTGTCATCCTTGCGGGGTTTGCATTCTTTCTTGGGTATCTCTCCGGCATCTTGGCCTTTATTGATGGAGGAGAGGGCATGCTGCATCCGGTCATGCTCTACACGCTCTTGCTCTCGATTGGCTTGGCGGTCCTGGTGGCAAGGAAGAACTGGCCGTTAGGCATTGGGAGTGTGATTGCTTCGTACATCGTGTACGGCTTGGTTTTTTCAGATGCGAAGTGGAGGGCGTACAGGTATGGGGAGCAGGCAGGGAGTTTTGTTCCTGGCGTTATTTATGTGCTTTTAGGGTATGTGCTGGTTTTCTTCGTCCTTTTTAATGTGTTGAGTGTTCTCTTGCGGGATGACGAGAAGCATTGGCAGAACGTTGCGCTCTCGGTGCTTAACGCCGCGCTCTCTTTCAGGTTCGGCTTTCTCCTTGTGAAGGAGTGGTGGCCAAGTGCGCGGGGTGTGTTCGTGGTCTTCTTCGCAGTGGTGTATGTGCTCATGGCGTTCATTGCGAAGAGGCGCCGCTTGGTAAACTTGTTTGAAGCATTCATCGCGCTCAGCGTAACCTTCCTAACGATTGCCGTGCCGATTCAGCTTGATAACGCGTGGGTGTCGCTGGCGTGGTTGCTTGAGGGTTTATTGCTCATCTTTGGTGGTGTTCGCGTGAAACACGCCTTCTCTCGCTTGCTAGGCTATCTTGTTGCGGCGATCGGTGTTGTGCGTGTCGTCGTGTGGGATTCCTTTATGCTTGACTTTGGCGAGCGAACCCTCATTTTTTCCGTGACGGTTGCTATTCTTTGGCTGATATATGTGTTGCTGCGAGACAACGAGGAAGTATTGCGGTCAGAACCTAATGAACGGTTTTTGATACGGCTCGTTCCTCTTGTCGGTTTGGTTTTGTTCACGTTATTTCTCACAATTGAGGTTGTCGATTGGAATGGGTTGTTCTCCTCGCTCAGGTCCGACGCGAGGCAGATTCTGCTTTCCATTGTGTGGACGGTCGAGGCCATCGTTCTCATCGTAGCCGGTTTTGTTAACAAAAAAAAGGTTGTTCGCACCTTTGGTGTTGTGCTTTTTGGTCTCGTTCTGGCAAAGTTGCTTATTTTTGACTTGAACAGTGTTTCAACACCGTACCGGGTGATTGTGACTATTGTTGTGGGTGTGTTGGCGCTGGTCATCTCGTTCGTCTATACGAAGAACAAGGAGCGCATTGAAGAGTTTTTGAAGGGAGAGGAAGAGGGGGAATGATGAATCAAAGTTCATGGCGGATGCGCGTTGCTCATGTCTCGTTAGCGCTGTTCGTAGTTACTTGCGTGTTGCCCTTCGTGCTCGGCACGGCGGACTTTTCCGAATGGAAGTACGTGCAAGACATCGCGATTCCGAGGGAGGTGCAAGAGCCGGTAAAGCTCGCGCTCGACGCTTCCATTCTTGATCATGCCCGTGTTGATGCTGCCGATATTCGTATTGTGGCCGGCGTGGAGGAAGTTCCGTTCAAGCTTTTTTTGAGCAAGAAGCGGGAAGAAGTTCAAAGAGTACAAGCCGTTGAGGCGTCTTCGGTTCGGCCACCGTTTCGCTCGGTGGACTTCTCGCCTCTGAACGTGATTGATGGCTTGAAGGGATTGGGGGATGGCGAGTACTTTCAAGTGGACGCGACGGTTGATAAAGATTCGGCGTGGCTCATTCTTGATCTGGGCGGTGAGAAGTTGACGAGTAAAGCGAGGTTCTTCACCCCCGATCCGCTCTACACGTTTACCGAGGTCCAAGTGGAAGGGAGCAATGATAAGGGTTCGTGGACGCTACTTCGAAAAATGAGCAAGGTGAGCAAAGGCAGCGTCGTGGTGGTTCCGTACGCGCCAGCGAAGTTTCGCTACTTGCGCTTCACGTTTCGGCATACTGGCTCGTTGGTGATAAGCGAGGTGGAAGTGCTTGGTGAAGATGCGGGGTATGTTTTGTTCTTTGGTGATGGGAGGAAGGATTACAAAGTGTATTATGGGAACTCCGCCGCTTCGTTGCCGGACTATGACTTGACAGGGTTGTACAGCACGGCTGATACGCCGTTCGTGTTCACAACAGGGGAGCGAATTAACCCTTCGTTCACATCCGACCCGGATAGTGATGGTGTTGGCGCGGGTGATACGTGCCCGTTCGTTGCGAATCCTGATCAGCGTGATAGTGATGTGGATGGTGTTGGTGATGCGTGTGATAACTGCCCGCTTGTGAAGAATGTTGATCAGTTGGATCGTGATGTGGATGGTGTTGGTGATGCGTGTGATAACTGCCCAAGGAATTATAATCCGAACCAGTTGGATCGGGATTTGGATGGTGTTGGCTTCGTGTGCGATGATGATGACGGCGACGGTGTTTTGAACGGGGAGGATAACTGTGTTGAAGGGTATAATCCTGAGCAGATTGATGTGAACAGGGATGGTGTTGGTGATGCGTGCGACGACGATGACGGTGACGGAGCGCCGAATTACCTGGACAACTGTAAAATTGCGAATCCTGATCAGCGTGATAGTGATGTGGATGGTGTTGGTGATGCGTGTGATAACTGCCCGTCTGTGAAGAATTCAAACCAGCGTGATAGTGATGTGGATGGCGTTGGGGACGTGTGCGAGGATGCTGATGGCGACGGCGTTTTTGATGTGGTTGATAATTGCCCAAAGGAGTCAAACAGTGATCAGCTGGACTGGGATGGTGACGGCCTTGGTGATGCGTGCGATAACTGTCCGGAGCATCCGAATAGGGATCAGAGTGATGTTGACCGGGACGGTATTGGGGATCGGTGTGATAGTGAGGAGAGCAGAGTGTTAGAAAACCCGTTTGTCGTTTGGGGGTTTATCGGGCTTGCTATTGTTGTGGTGGCGTATTTGGTGTTTTCTCTGTATCGCGAACCGCCTGTGAGGCGTGAGAAGAAGGGTGGTGCTGAAACGCGGCAGAAGGCGGGCGAGCAGGAGTAGCGGCCCTTGTTGGTTGATCGGGAAGGTGTAGTTCTTCCCGCTCCGCCTCCGTTTTTTTTTGATTATTTTGTTTTTTTATTTTTTCTTGTAGAGCACGCGTTCGAGGTGGCGTTCTGTTTTTTGGATTTGTAAGAGGAGCTCTTCAATGTGCTCGTCCATGGCGATGTTGCGGCGCTCCATTGCAAGAAGGCGGCGCTCCAGAACGATCATGAGTCTGATGCTGTAGGCGAGGCCGAGGAGGCCCATGAGGAGGATGAGGTAGAAGAGGGCATCGTTTGGTGTTGTCATAGCAGGGTTCATGCCTCTTGTGGTTAATATAGTTTTCTCTTCTCTCGAACTCGTCTTTGGCACTTCTTTGAGGCGGGTGTGTTCTTCGCGAGGGAGGCTGTGGGTTGAGGTAGGTTGCGGGTTAACTTTATATACTGCCGGGACGTAGGAGCGGCGTATGGGTAGCGTGAAGCATTCATTGCCTCGGGTCGTCGTCGTCGGCGCGGGGTACGCTGGGCTCTCTGCCACTCGAGAGCTTTCCCAGAACGGCAACGTTGAGGTCGTGCTCGTCGCGCCAAGGCGAACGTTTGCTTTGTTGCATCGTATTCCTGACGTGTTAGCAGGGGTGTTTCGGCCTCGTGAGGGCATGATCGATTTGAGAAGGTGGCTGAGGGAGCGGCAAGTTTCCTTCGTTGAAGGGGTGGTTGCACACTGGGATGTTCGCCGGCGAGTGTTGCACGTGCGAGGAAAATCGTCGCGCGTTGTTAAGGGTAAAGCGCAAAAGAGAGGAATTGGTGCGGCCTCGCGCAAGGGTGCCGAGCACACACTTTCCTACGACTATTTGGTTGTGGCGTGCGGGAAGCGTCCGTCAAAGCCCCGCATCCCCGGCCTGGGCCCGCATGCCCACGTTGTTGATTCTCTTGCCGCGTCGGAGTCGCTCTTGCACCATGTTCGAAATGTGTTGGAAAAGGCGAGAAAGCAGCGTTCAGAGGCGGTCAAGGAGAGTTTGACCTTTGTTGTGTGTGGGGAGTCTCACGAAGCGATCGAGCTCGCTGTCGCTCTGCGCGGCATGGTCGATGACCTTGCAGAAAAAAAAGGATTTGATAGAGGCGCTCCTTTTGTGTACGTGGTGGGGAGAGAGGATTCGTTCGTTAAAGGTTTGCCTTCGAGGGAGCGCGAAGCTTTGCTTGACTGGCTTGAGGTGAGCGGCATCACCTTGTTGGTGGATGTTGATGTTCAGCGCGTGGACGGGCATCATGTTGTGCTAGACTCTGGCGCGAGGATTGCGGCGAGGACGCTCGTGTGGGCGAGGGTCGAGACGCCCCGGTTCGTTGAATCAGCGGGCTTGGCCGTAGAACCCGGCGAAGGAGTGTTTGTCTCTCCTGACTTGGTAAGCGTGTCTGACACGCGAGTCTTCGCGGCAGGGGATTGTTGCGTTGTTGAAGGAGGGAGTGGCGGTTCGCTGGCGTTTTGGGAGGCGGCTTGGCAGGGCAGGCTCGCCGCGCGCAACGTGCTCAAGATGCTTGAGGGAAGGCCTTTGCGCGAGTGGCGTGTCTCTCGCGGGGCAAGGCTTGTCGCGACGGGGCGTGGAGCGGCGCTGGTGAGAAGGAGAGGCGTGTTCTCCAGCGTCTTGTTTTCGTGGTGGCGCAAGTTTCAAGAGCAACGATTGCTTGCCAGGCTCGGTCTTTGAAGTTTGTTGTGCCATTAGCGATGTGGGTTGTCTGCTTCTTTGGCAAAGGTGGGCGCAGAGGTTTTTTTTGGTGTTGCGTCCTGCTTAAAAAATTGTGAGCGGTCTTCGAAAATGTTTATATAGTGGTTGGTGTTTTCTTTTCTTCTTGGTCTCGAGGTGGTATGTGTTGTCAGTGAAGAAAATGAAAAAGAATAAAAAGTGCAGTGGCAAGGATGGAGTGAGGATGAAGGAGAAGAAGAATTATCTTGAGGCAACGGTTTCCCTTCCAGGCGTGCGGATTTCTTTGACGAGTGACGCGCCAGAGCGTTCCTTGCAGGAGTTGCGCAGGTTGGTAGAGGCGATTGGTTCAGTAGAGAATGATGCGCTCTTGTATGAGGACTTTTTGCAGTATGAGCTCAAGGAGCGGCTTTCTTCGGACGTGACGGAGAATCCTGAGATCATGGCGCTTATTAAGGAGACGCTTGCTGTTGAGGAGGATTACCTTGTTCGCAGGGGGGTTGTCGATGTTGTTGAGGAGTACGACCTTGTTGAGAAGAAGAAGGGAAGGATTATTGAGCCAGTTGCGCTCAAGCAGTGTTTGGACAAGTTGTTTGTGGGTGTGGAAGTGCCGGCGGTGAGGAGCGCGCTGGTTCACATCAAAGGAGGCGTTGACAAGGCGCAGCGTGTTATGGTGCTTGATCACATTAACAAGCGGCTGAATTACCCGAAGTTGCGTGTGTTTAATACGAAGTCGCGCGGTGATGATAAGTTGCTTATTGAAGTTATTTTGTTTGGGGATTTTCAGTACAGCGAGCACCAGGATCAGGAGTAATCCGGGGCCGGATGGTTAAGTTGATAAAGGAGTGTTGGTTCTCTTTTTGTCAGAATGTTGTGCCCGTTTTGTGGAGGGGGGGAGTCAAGAGTTGTTGATTCTCGCTTAAGTGGTTCTGCAACGAGGCGTCGGCGTGAGTGTTTGGCGTGTTCGAAGCGGTTTACAACGTATGAGCGGTTGGAGATGCCGCCGTTGCTCGTGGTGAAGAAGGACGGGTCGCGCGAGCGCTTTAGCAAGGAGAAAGTGCGCGAAGGCGTGCTTCGCGCGTGTGAGAAGCGTCCCGTATCTTCTGGCCAGATTGAAGAGTTGGTGGAGAAAGTTGCGAGGGCTGTTTTGGAGAAGGGTCCCGAGGTTTCGTCGAGGCGTATTGGCGAGCTCGTGATGCGGCGTTTGAGGAAGCTTGATAAGGTCGCGTATATCCGCTTTGCTTCGGTTTATCGCAATTTTGAAGATGTTGATTCTTTTGAGGAAGAAGTGAAAAAGCTCCGGTAAGGCTTGCAAAGGCCGTTTTTTTTTTGTTGTTGTTGTGAGCGGGGGCGGGCCTGCTTGCTCGCGGTTGGTGTTTTTTTTAGCAAGTGTGCAGGTATGCTTGTTCCTTGCCGTACTTGACTTCGAGAACGTCACCTCGCTGGCAGGTGGTGTTGAAGTCGAGACGGCAGGTGTATCCTTTTGTGATGGTGCCTTCAATGAGGCATCCGCTGTCGACGAGAACTTTGTTTTTGAAGAGTTTGAACTCGCTTGAGTTGAGGGCGCTGTCTCCCTCGTAGGCGAGGATGAGGTATCCTGTTTCTTCTTTGTTGGGGTTGGCGTTGTGGAACGTAACGTCTTCCTTGGTAAAGGTGTGTTCTTCTTTGGTCTCCAGTGCTTTGAGTTTGGCGAGGATGCAGAGGCGTATGGCATTGAGGTCTTCGGGAGGGTTTCTGCAGGTTTTTCGTTCGTAGTTGACGAGGTCTTTTGCCGCCCTTGCAAGAGCAGTGGCTTCTTGGAGTTGTGTCTTGAGTGTGAGTACTTGTATGAAGAAGATGCCTGCGAGGAGGATGCTGATAAGCAAGGCAATGCTCAGGACGAAGGTGGTTTTTTCCATAAGGGTGAAGGGCTGTTTTTCTTCTTTGTTTTTAGCTTTTGGCGCTTGCTTTTTATATTTTTTGTCGTTGCTGTTCTCTTGCTCAGTTGTGTTCTTTTGTCAGGGTATCAGGATGGTTCCGAGCTTGGTGAGGAAAAGGATGAAGATGAAGAGGAGAATGAACCCGTCCCAAAGGGTTATTTCTTTGTCTTGGGCGATGAACGTGAAGAGCAGAGTGGCCGAAATAAAGAAGATGAGGCCGATGGCGAGGGTGGTTGGCGAACTCGTCAGGGGGGTGATCATGCCGGGGAGGCCGAGGACGAGGAAGGTGTTGAAGATGTTGCTGCCGAGGACGTTGCCGACGGCCAGGTCAGCTTTTCCTCGCCTTGCAGCGTGGAGGGTGACGCTCACTTCGGGGAGGCTGGTCCCTATGGCAAGAAGGCTTATCGCGACGAGGCCTTCTGGGGCTTGGAGCGTAGTTGCGAGGAGGGTGAGGGAGAAGACGCTGACCTTTGCGCCGGCGTAAATGCCGGCGATGGTGAGTGCAAGGATGAGCCAATCAACGGTTTTTTCTTTTGTGGAAGGGACGGTTTCAGTGTATATCTTTGCGCGTTTTGAGAGTGCGTAAAAGATGTAGACGACGTAGCCCGCAAGTGAGAGTGCTGCTTCTGTTCTGGAGAAGACGCCGTCAAGGAGTGAGATGGTTGCGAGGATTGCTGATCCGATGAGGAGGGGGATGTCGACGTGCATGACGTTCCACTTGAGCGAGATGTTTTTGGTCATGAGGGCTGCGAGTCCGAGGACGAAGAGGATGTTGGTAATGTTGCTGCCGAGCACGTTGCCGATGACAATGCCTGTCTGGTGCGTGGCGGCGGCTACAAGAGATGATGCGAGTTCGGGGAGGCTGGTTCCCAGGCCGACGATGATGAGGCCGACGAGGAAGGGGGACATGCCGAGGCGCAGGCCGATGCGCTCTGCTTTTGTTGTGAAGATGTCTGATGATTTGATGAGGAGAAAGAGGCCGAAGGCGAGAAGGAGGAGGTAGAGCGCGAGTGCGAGAAACATTACTTCGTTGCGTGGGGTGTCGCGTTTTTATTTTTTTGCTTTTTTTCTCGGTGTTCTGCATGCAAGGGCGTGAAGCGCGGGCTTCGAAGCAGGCCGCGGTCTTTTGCGTACAGCCCAGCTCTCTTTGCGCTTCTGGTCGGGAGGGAGGTGTTGTTTTGCCTTTGGCAGGTGCTGGGCGTGTTTGGTTTGGTGTTTTCTTTGCGGCGGGGCGTACTGAGGAGTTAGGAGTGAGTATCAGGGTGGCTTTCTGTTGCAATAACGGTGAATAGTACGTCTCGGTGTCGTCGAGGTCCATCCAGCTCAACGAGCATGATGCGCTGCCACGTACCCAGAGCGAGGTTTCCATGAACGATAGGGACGGTTTCTGACGGGCCGAGGATGCTTGCCTTGATGTGTGCTGCGGCGTTGTTGTCGATTCTGTCGTGCAGGTAGTCTCCTTTTTCGGGGATTGCTTTGTTGAGCGCGGTGAAGATGTCGTCACACACGTAGGGGTCGTGGTTTTCGTTGATGATAATGGCTGCGGTGGCGTGGGGGGTGTAGACGGCGCAGATGCCTTCTTTGACGCCGCTTTCACGGACTGCCCGCCGGGCGTCGCTCGTGATGTCGATCATTTGTTGGGGCTTGCTGGTCTGGTAGGTTGCTTTCATGAATGTTCACCTCCAAAAAAGGTTTTTGCTGGGAATGCTGCGGGAGGGCGAGAAAAGAGAGGGCGTCCTGTCGTGCTGGACCGTTGTGTTTTTTGGGGGCTCTTGTGTTATTGGTTGATTTCTTCTCTTGGTGTGCTGGTTTGGTGGAGGAGTGTTTCGTTCTCTTCGGTGATGAAGAGTTCGTGCACCGTTGCTTTCTCGCCTTTCGTGTGTTGGATGATCCAAAGATCAGTGGGTGCAACGAGGTTTTGTGTGCATTCTTCTGGTGAGAACCAGTCCAAGCCGAAGGGTAGTACGTGGGGCTTGCCGGATAGTTTGAGCATGCACACGAGGTTGATGTTGGCGTGTTTCCTTGCTGTTTTTTCAAGGAGCTTTTCGTGAACGACACAACTTATGCCGATGAAGTCGGCCTGGAGTCCTGTTATTCTTTGCAAGTGTTTGGTTGCTGTTGTTTCAATGGTTTCGTGAAGGGTGAGGTTCGTTGTTGGGAGTTCCCATTGGCGCTTGTAAGGGGAGGTTGCTCTTCGTTGAAGGAGGACGTTTGTGTTGTTGGTCAAAAAAAGTTTGATCTTGGTGCCGACAGAGTTCGTGTCTAGGAGGAGGTCTTTGGCCAGGGTATAGCCATCTCTTGTGTGGGTTACTTTTCTTTGTTGGATGAGACTGGCGAGGAGAAGGGCGGTTTGTTCGCCGGGCAGGCCGAGTGCTTTCTTGATGTCAGAAAATGACAGCGTTCGTTCCTCGATGAAGAGTGAGAGGACGTGCTCTTCGGACACCGAGGCGCTCATACGGGAAGGATAGGCCTCTTTGATTTATAAATTTTGTTCTTGTTTGTTTTTTTTGGAACTTTTTTTGGCGTTTTTTTCTTTTTTTTCTCTCTTTGTTTACTTCCCTTGTTTCCTTTCGTGTTTATTTTTGTTTTAGGGCGTTTTTGTTTTTTCTCGTTGTTTGTTCGTGAGTTTTGTTGCTATTGTTTCAGCTGCGTGCACGAAGGCGTCTATGTCTTGTTCAGTGCTGAGGATGCGTGTGGAGAGTTTGAGTGTTGAGCCAAGGATTTCTAAATAGGTTTGCGGTGTGTCTTTCGTATCGCGCCAGGGGAGTGAGTCCAGGTAATTGATGAGGTCTTGAGAGATGCTTTTGCGTGCTGTTTTGATGTCGGTTGAGAGGAGGATCCATGCCCTGCCTGAAGATGCTTGGCGTGTTCGTACGTCCCACGAGTCCCAAGGAACGGTTGCGAGGGCCCATTGTTCCCACACGCCGGGTTGCCTGGCCCGGATGAGGATGTAGGGGAGGTTGAGCTCTTCTGGGAGGGTGATGACTGTGGTCGTTGTGAGCAGGGAGGGGTGGGTGGCGTGGTCGAGGATGGAGATGTTGAGGTCGAGGGTTGTTCCTATTATCTTGTCTCGCTTCCACGTGAATGCGTTGTTTGCGCGCAGGCGCATGCGCTTCGTTGCTGGAGTAAAGACGATTTTTGTTTTGAGCTGATCAAGTTTGTCCTTTGGCAAGAGCGTGTAGCCCCGTTTGCGGGCGTAGGTGTTGATGAAGTTGTTGCGTTGCTTTGTTTTGGCGAAGATGACGAGGAAGTGGCCTGCAGGGTAAGCGATGGCTGCTGCTGCGATGACCATGACCACCAAGGGGAGGTTGTGTGCGGTTGCGGGGTAGATTTCGAAGAAAAGAGTGGTTGTGAAGAGGGCGATGATGAGGGTCCACATGACGAGTTTGTGATGCACAGTCCTTCAGAGGCATGGTTATTTTTAAGTCTGGCGGTTGCGGGGCGTGGTTCGTGTTCGTTCGTGTCCGGGCGTTTGCTGAAGCAAAAAAGGTGTTAGGGGGGCTGAGTGGAAGACTTGCATTGTTTTGAGAGCTATCAGTAACATATTTATTGAAGGGAGCAGTTCCAGGTGCTGTTCGTATTCGAGAGCGTGTGAGAAGAGTGGCAGAAGAGTCTTTTATCCTGGTGGACTTGAAGAGTGGCCGAGCAAAGTACTTGGCAAAGGTTTTGGGGAGTGAAGCGTGTCGAAAGATTTTGGAGCGGCTCGCGAAGGGAGAGGGGACAGAGTCTTCCCTGGCAAAAGAACTTGATATGCCGCTTTCGACTGTTCATTATAATATGAGATTGCTTAGGGAGGCAGGACTAGTGCGTGTGGACGCGTTTCACTATTCTGAGAAAGGAAAGGAGGTTGCGCATTATTCGCTGGAGAACAAGTATCTCGTGATCGCGCCGAAGAAGAAAGAGGAGGAGGGCGCGTCGGTAATCTCGAGGATGAAGTCGTTCCTGCCCGTTTCAGGTCTTATAGTGGGTGGGGCGTACCTTGCGTATGTGCTCGCCTACTTTTTGTCCAGGCCGTCTCGTTTGGCTTTGTTCTCGTCTGGAAAGGTTGGCGCCTTTTCATCGCAGGCGCTCGTGCCCGAAGCGGCAGTTCCCGCGGCGGGTGTTGGAGCGGGCGCGTCGGTCTTGAACGGGTCAGGAGCCTCACGCGCTGCACTTTTGGCTTCTGATGCTGTAGGAGGAGTTGGTGGCGGCGCCGGCGGTGTTGGCGGTGGTGCTTGTGCTCAGGGCGCCTTTCCTGGAGGGTGTGTCGATGCTGTTGCTCTTTCTTGGTGGTGGCCGGTGTTTTTCGCAGGTGTTGCCGTGTGTGTTGTGGCGCTGAGCGCTGCGGTACTCTGGTTGCGTTGGCGGCGCAGGAAGCGCGGAAAGACGCTTTTGGAGCGAGAAGCGCAATAGATGAGGCGGGTTGGTCCTTGGCGCGTGCAGCGTGTTGATGTGAGGAAAGATTCTAGGAAATATTCTTATAGGGGAGTGTCGCCTCGTTCTTGCAATGGCGGTTCGTAAGGTGTCAAAGGAAGAGTGGGCGGCGATGATTGAGCGAGGGATTCGCCGCCACGAGCTTGCAAGAGCGCGGTCTCGAAGGAAGGTGTTGAGGCATCTTCGTCACTTTTTGCCAGTGCCCATTCTCATTGGCTTGGTTGCGAGTGTTCTCTATGTTCGTGTTTGGGGTTGGGCTTCGTTTCTGCAGGCGCTTCTTTCTTGGGTGGTTGGTATTACGTTGGTGACAACGCTCCTTGCCATTTTCGTTCCTGGGAAGAAGTCTTGATCATTCATTGTTTGGTTTTTTTCTCTTTGAAGTGGGCACGAAAAACTTTTAATCGCTGTTTCGTTATTGCCGGGTATCATGGGCGACGCCATTTTTCGTGTGAAGCACGTTTCAAAGTGCTTTGGGCGCCATGAGGTTCTGAAAGACATCAATTTTGATGTTGAGCGCGGTGAAATCATTGGCTTGATAGGCGCGTCTGGTTCGGGCAAGACCACGCTGTTGAACGTGGTGGTGGGGTTTTTGTTGCCGAGCAAAGGCAAGGTTGAATTTCGTTGTCAGATGGGAAATAAAGAGGTTTTTCTGTCTGTTCATGATCACACCGACGTGTTGAAGTCGTTTTGTGGCTTTGCTAGTCAGGAGCCGAGTTTTTACCCTAAGCTCACTGTTCGTGAGAATTTGGAATATTTCGGATCGCTTTACAATCTCTCAAAGGACGTGTTGAGGAAGAATACGGAGACGTTGTTGCATTTGATGGATTTGCAAAAGGCCCAGCATCTTCTTGCTGGAAAAATTTCGGGCGGGATGGAGCGGCGGCTGGACATTGCGTGCTCCCTCGTGCATGATCCTGACGTGCTTATTTTGGACGAGCCCACGGCTGATTTGGACCCTGTGCTTCGCGATCATATTTGGGAGATTGTTCGTAAGGTGAATGCGAAGGGAACGACGGTGATTTTGGCGAGCCATCATTTGGCCGAACTGGAGAACTTTTGCTCTCGTATCCTTATTTTGCGAAAGGGAAAGATTCTTGACTTGGACACCCCATTGCATTTAAAGGCGAAGTATCAGCGTCATCAGCAAATTCATTTGGAGTCATATCCGGGGAATTATGACAAGCTTATTCCGTTGATTAAGTCTAAGGAGATTACTCGAGTAGAGCAGAAGGGGGCGACGCTGGTCATTCATACTGATCAGCCGCAGAGAGTGCTTGAGGACGTGCTGAAGATTGTTCGTCAGCACAAGGAAACGCTGGTGGATGTGCGGTTGTGGAAGCCGAGTTTGGACGATGTGTTTTTGCAGCTATATCGGGGTGTGGCGAAGTGAAGTTCTGGAAGGTGCTCGGGAAGAATTTTAAAGTGTTGTTTCGCTCGAAGGAAAGCGCGTTTATTGTTGTCTTTGGTCCGCTGCTTATTATCATGCTGGTCAGCTTTGCGTTTATGCGCTCGTCTGATCTTCAAATATCGCTTGGAGTGTTTGTTCCGGACGAAACAGCTGAGGCGAAGGCGCTTTTGCAGAGCTTGTCCCAAAACCCTGTTTTTTCTGTAACGAGGGAGGGGAACGTTTCTTCCTGCATTGATAAGGTTGAGAAAGGGGTGTTGCACACGTGTCTTGTCTTGCCGGAAGGATTTGAAATTGTTCCTGGAAGGTCGAATCGTATTCGCTTCTTTGTTGACACGTCTCGTTTGAACGTCGCCTATCAAGTTCGTGAGGACGTGTTGGGTGCGTTGAATGTTCAGCGTGCAAATATCAGCAAGGACTTAACAGAAGATATTTTGGACGCGCTCTCATTTGCTGAGTTCATGTTGGAGCGAACGGAGGAGGATGTTGCCTCTCTCGGGGAAGGTGCGGGAGGTGTGAAGGACAGCTTGGACGAGTTAGACAGCATCTTGACGCGTGCGTCGTTTTCCTTGCCGGAGGTCGACGTAAAAATGGTGCGCCAGGCTGCGAGTCGTGTTGAGAACGACGCCAACGCGGTGCGGGAGAAGGCGATTGAAATTCTTGATCGGGCAGATCTTATTCTTAACGAGTACGAAAATGATTGTGATGGGTGCAGCAACGCCACACTTACGAAAATTGCCGAGTACATGGACGAAATGAAGGTGTTTAGGGAAGAGGTCGAGGGGATCTATAATGACACGCCGCAAAACCTTTTCCTGCTCTACAACTTACTTGATAGGACCGACGAGTCTTTGAAGATGGTGAAGGAGCGGTTTGAGGAGGTTGAACTCAACAACGAATTGGCCAAAGAGCATATTGTATCGCTGAAAAAAAATGTGGATTCACTTCTTGAGGAGATTGAAGGCGTGCGGGGGGGCATTCGTGCAGTGCTGGATCGGTTTGCTTCGTTGCAGTTTAAGTCTTCAGAAGAAATTATCAACCCGATCTTGACTGAAGTTGAAACAGTAACGCCGAAAGTGGGTCGTGAAGACGTGCTGCTTCCGTACTTGCTTGTTTTGGTGGTGATGTTTATTGCTCTGATTCTTCCCAGTATGATGGTGGTCAAGGAAAAAACGTCTCGGGCTTCCTTCCGCGTCTTTACAACACCAACGAAAGGTGTTTATTTTGTGTTCACAACGTTCTTGGCGACGATTATTGTAATTAGTGTGCAGGCAATGATTATTTTGCTTCTTTCCTACTTTTTTGGTTTTCTCCCTGATTTGTTTGTGATGCAAGAAGCGGTTTTTGTGACTGCCGTGACGGTTTTGTTTTTGGCGATTTGCTTTTTTTCTCTTGTCGGGATGGTTATTGGATTCTTGAGTTCGACGACTGAAGCGGCTACGATTGCTTCGATTAGCGTGGGGAGTGTTCTCTTGTTTCTCTCGAACGTCATCGTTCCTGTTGAGCAGCTGAGTGTGCTTGTTCGGTTCAATCCGTATGTTGTGTTTTCTGAGTTGTTGCGAAAAGCGTTTCTTTTTGGAGAGTCGCTTGGTGATGCGGGAGTGTTGCTGCTCCTTATTCTTGTGGCGATTGTTGTCTTGCTCCTGCTGAATGTGGGGCTACAGTTATTTTTGAAGAAGCGGTTTTTTATGAAGAGGAGCGGCGGTGCTCCTGTTGGTGCAGGGCGTGTTGTTGCGCCGCTCGTGGTCGGCGAGTTGTCGGTTGTTGACCTCCCTTCACTTCTTCGCGCTATTGAGGAGCTCACGCAAGGGGAGTACGACGAGCTTCGTTCCCGAGGAGTGATTTCTTCGTGGTTGCGTCGGGAACTCGGCGAGTCTCGCTTGGCGAGTCGGTTGGCCAGGGCGAGCAAGGAAAAGGCTGTCGAGATTTTGCGCTCGAAGATTACGTAAGCAGAAGTGGGTCTTGCTGGAAGAACGCGTAATCTGCGCGTTTTTTTTTTGCGATGTTTTATTTTTAAGTTTGGCAGCGCGGCAACCATAGTGTTTATTAACTAGACTTGTTTCTTTATAGGCATGGCGGTGAAGGAAGGCTTGGTGTATTGTTACACGGGGGATGGGAAAGGAAAGACCACGGCCGCCCTCGGTGTTGCTCTGCGGGCTATTGGGCAAGGTTGGCGGGCGTATATGATTCAATTTATGAAAGGGGGGATGTACACGGGCGAGTTTCTTGCAGCCTCGCGGTTTTTGAAAGGGCTCTTGACGATTCGCCAGTTCGGTAGGGGGTGCATTAAGCAGAAGCGTCAGTACACGCTGGATAGTTTTGAGGAGAAAGTGGTTGCTGAGAGCGTTCGTGATGATGTGGAGTGCGGCGAGTGCAGGTATTGTTTTTTAAATGACGAGCAGCAGGCAGATTTCTGCCGGCAGGGGTTGCATCATGCTGGGGTGGTGTTAGGCTCTGGGGATTACGAGCTCGTCATTTTGGACGAGATTAATGTTGCTGTTTCGCTGGGGTTCATCAAGGAGGAGGAAGTGTTGGCCTTGCTCGATGGGCGGCCTGCAGGGGTGACGGTGGTCTTGACAGGGAGGAATGCTCCTTCGTCATTTATTGAGCGGGCGGATTTGGTTTCGGACGTTGTTGAAGTGAAGCATCCGTTTCAGAAAGGGGTTTTGGCGAGGAAAGGGTTGGAATGGTAGGTGGTCGTTTGTGGTTGTGTGGTTATTGGTGTCGGCGGCGCTGATTGGTGGTGTGTTGTTGGGAGAGAGAAAAAAAGGGGGGTGGTTATCGTGGTTCGAGTAGAGCGTGGGGCTTCCCGTGCCCGCAGTGGAGGGTTGCCGAAGGTTTCAAGCATCGGCGCGGTTACTGTTTTGAAGGATCGTGAGGAGTATTTTTTGCTTGATATTCGTGAAGGAAAAGAGCATCTTTCTCGAATAGTAGAGGGGGCTTTGTGGATGCCAAGTCACGAGTTGGTCGCGAGTTGGGGTTTGCTTCCTCGGCGTGCACGCATTGTTGTCCTTGATGACTCGGTTGTGAGGAGCAGGAAGGCGGCCGCGTTTTTGTGTAAGATGGGCCTTGTTGCGAAGTATTTGCGGGGGGGCTTGCGTGAGTGGTGGCGTGCCTTGCCTGAGTCGCGTTCCTTGGTGCATCGGTGAGTGAGGAAGGCGCGGAGGGGGCCCAAGAAGTAAGCAGGATCGTGGCGTTGAATCGTTGCGTTGAAGATTGTTGTTAGTTGTTTGCGTGGGGAGGCTCTGGTCAAGGGGGCGCAAACGTTAAATACTTCTCGTGGGTTTCTTTTCAGCACGTCTTGGAGTGGTTAGTGTGCGGGGGTGTTTTGTCGGTGATGGTTCAGATTTATTTTTTCACTATCGGGAATTGTTAGGTTTTGGAATAGTGTTTTCACAACGATAAAACTTATAAAAAACGCCACGCCTTACCATAACATGTTGTAGTTTTAAGAAACAAAACCACAACATGTTGTGTTTTTTGTTTGAGAAGGGCAGGGCATTGACAGCAGAAGGAATCGAAGTGGGGTAGTATGCGGCAAAAACTTGAATCGAAAAAAGGATTGCGCATCAAGCGCATGTTTACCAAGCCCGGGGAAGATCCTTTCGAACAGTTCACATACGAGCTTCGCAACTCTGTCATTCGCAATCCTGACGGCTCCGTTGTTTTTGAGCTGAGCGATGTCGAAGTGCCGGTGTTCTGGAGCCAGGTCGCGACGGACATCTTAGCACAAAAGTACTGCAGAAAAACAGGCGTTCCTCAGTTTGACAAGGACGGCAAGGTGAAGAAGGACGAAGCAGGAAATCCTGTTCTCGGCCCTGAGCGAAGTGTGAAGCAGGTCGTATCCCGTCTCACGTCCTGCTGGCGTCATTGGGGGGAGCAGTTCGGCTACTTCAGCAGCGAAGAGGATGCGCAGGCGTTTGAAGACGAGCTCAAGTACATGTTGGTGAATCAAATGATGGCGCCCAACAGCCCTCAATGGTTCAACACCGGCCTCGCTCTCGCGTACGGCATTAAGGGCGCACCTCAAGGGCATTTTTACGTTGACCCCGTCACTGAGAAGGTTTGCGAGTCGGAAGATGCGTACTCGCGTCCCCAGCCGCACGCATGCTTTATTCAATCTCTTAAAGATGATCTGGTTAACCCGGGAGGGATTTTTGATTTGGTTGTTCGAGAGGCTCGCCTCTTCAAGTTCGGTTCCGGGACAGGAACGAATTTCTCTGCACTTCGCGGAAAGAACGAGGCGCTTTCAGGCGGAGGGAGGAGTTCTGGCTTGATGAGCTTTTTGAAGCTGTACGACGTCGCGGCAGGATCGATTAAGAGTGGCGGAACCACGAGACGGGCTGCAAAGATGGTCTGTGTTGATATGGATCATCCTGAGATTGAGGACTTCATCATGTTGAAAGTCCGTGAGGAGCAGAAGGTTGCCAATCTCGTGGCGGGCTCGAAAGTCTGCAAGGAAGCGTTGAGTGCGATTATGCAGGTGGCAAAAGAGGAAGGAACCGTTGATTTTAGAGAGAACGCCCGCTTGCGAAAAGCAGTGGTTCGTGCCAAGAAGTTGCACGTCCCGATTAACTACATTTTTCGCGTTTTGCAGCTAGTGCAGGAGGGGAGAGACACCCTCGAGCTGCGGGAGTTCGATACGCATTACGAGTCAGAAGCGTACGAGACGGTGACAGGGCAGAACGCGAACAACTCGGTACGGATTACCAACGACTTCTTCCGAGCGGTAGAGCGTGACAGCGATTGGCCTTTGATTAACAGAACCGACGGCGCCGTGGCAAAAGTGGTCAAGGCGAGGAAATTGTGGGATGATGTGTGTTTTGCCGCGTGGATGTGTGCAGACCCGGGGGTTCAGTTTGACACAACGATTAACGAGTGGCACACGTGCCCGGAGGACGGGCGGATTCGTGCGTCGAATCCTTGCGGGGAGTACAACTTTCTTGATGATACTGCGTGCAACCTTGCCAGTATTAACCTTGGTAAGTTTTTTGATTTTGAAAGCGGCAGGTTCTTGGTGGATAGCTTCCGGCACGCCTGCCGCCTGACGACAATTGTTCTTGAAATTAGTGTGCTTATGGCGCAGTTTCCAAGCAGAGAGATTGCGCTTCGTAGTTACCAGTATCGAACGCTCGGGTTGGGTTTTGCTAATCTGGGTTCTTCCCTGATGCGTTTGGGCGTGGCGTACGGGAGTTCAGAGGCGCTGGCTTTGACGGGTGCCATAACGGCAATCATGTGCGGGCAGAGTTATGCAACCTCTGCCGAGATGGCTGAAGTGCTTGGACCGTTTCCTCGCTACGAGGCGAATAAAGAGCACATGCTGAGGGTGATGAGGAATCATCGGAGGGCGGCGTACAACGCGCCGAAGGAGGAATACGAGGGGTTGACGGTGTTCCCCATGGGCATTGACGAGAAGCAATGTCCTTCGTACTTGTTGAATGCCGCTCGGGCGTGCTGGGACGAGGTGCTTGAGCGAGGAGAGAAGTTTGGCTTTCGCAATGCTCAGGCCACGGTTATTGCCCCGACAGGAACGATAGGTCTTTTGATGGATTGTGACACGACAGGAATCGAGCCTGATTTTGCGTTGGTGAAGTTCAAGAAATTGGCGGGGGGAGGGTACTTCAAGATTGTGAATCAGTCGGTTCCTGTGGCTTTGAGCAGGCTTGGCTATACGGATGAGCAAATTGACGACATAGTGAAGTATGTTGTTGGGCACGCCACGCTGGTCGGCGCGCCCCATATCAATAAGGAATCGTTGCTCAGAAAGGGGTTGAAGGAAGCTGAGCTTGCAGAGGTTGAAGACCAGCTGAGAAGTGCATTTGATATCTCGTTCGCATTTAATCGCTGGACGCTGGGTGAGGAAGCGTTTAAGCGTCTCGGGTTCGAAAACGAGCTGAACAATCCTTCATTCAACGTTCTTGAGGCGTTGGGGTTTTCGAAGAAGGAGATTGAAGAGGCGAACGAGTACGTGTGCGGGACGATGACGATTGAGGGGGCGCCTCACTTGCGTGAAGAGCACTTGCCTGTTTTTGATTGTGCAAATCGCTGTGGGAAGAAGGGGAAGCGGTTTATTCATTATCTTGATCATATTCGGATGATGGCTGCCGCTCAGCCGTTCATTTCAGGGGCGATTTCGAAGACGATCAACTTCCCATACGATGCATCGATTAAGGATATTGAGAACGCGTACATGACGTCGTGGAAGTTGATGCTGAAGGCGAACGCGCTCTATAGGGACACCTCTAAACTCTCTCAGCCGCTCAATACCGTTGTGGAAGACTTTGACTTTACTGATGTCGACGTTGAAGAGGATGTTCAGGACGTGCAGGAGCGGGCAAGAGAGGTCGTCCGCCGCAGGTTGCCGAACAGGAGGCAGGGGCTGGTGCAGTCTGCAGAGATTTCAGGCCACAAGATCCATATCACGACCGGCGAGTTTGAAGACGGTAGTGTTGGCGAAGTGTTCATTGATATGTATAAGGAAGGAGCGTCGTTTCGTTCTCTCTTGAATTGTTTTGCCATTGCAGTGAGCAAGGCGTTGCAGTACGGCGTGCCGTTGGAAGAGTTTGTTGAAACATTTACGTTTACAAGATTTGACCCTTCAGGGATTGTGTCGGGTCATGATGCCATAAAGAACGCGACGAGCGTTGTTGATTTTGTTTTTCGTGTTCTCGGTTATGAATATTTAGGACGGGATGATTTTGTGCATGTGAAGCCCAAGGACAGGCAGACGAGGCTTGATCAGTTGCGAGGAGGAGGTGTTGTGAAGGAAGCGGAGCGCGCTGGTAAGAGCGCCGATTTCGACGCGTCCTCGGGTTCTTCTCGTTCCTCCGCTGGAGCTGGCGAGTCGGAAGGAGGTGTGGCCTCCCAAGCGGGTTCGGGAGGAGATTCAGAAGAGAGGGTGCGCCAAGCGCGTGCACGGGGGTATACTGGCGAGGCGTGCTCAAGCTGTGGCTCGATGCGGGTGAAGCGCAACGGTGCTTGTACGTTGTGCGAGGATTGCGGCGCGACGTCTGGGTGTAGTTGAGCGTCTCGGGTGGCGTGTTGATTTTTCTTGCAAGGAACGGTTGTTTGTTGCTGCTTGCGTTGTTTGTTATTGTTGCTTGCTTTCTTTGTTGTTTTCGTTTCTCACCCGCCAATTTATTTTCTATATGGAATTTTTCTGAAAGGGGTGGTTGTCGCGGGGGAGGGCGGTCGTGTTCAGGGAGAAAGCGGTGACCGTGCAAGTAGGAGGTGGGTTGGTGAGCGAGGCCTTTTCGTTTCAGCAATGGTTTATATAGGTGAGGTGGTTCTCTTGAAGCGCATGGCTGAGAAGACGCGCATTTCAAAAGCCAAGTCCGCCCCGTTCACGAAAATTCGGAAGAGAAACGGTCAGTTAGCGGAGTTTCGTCCTTCCAAGATTCGTTCTGCTATTGGCAAGGCGGCGGAAGCAACAGGGGTGAGAGACAGTGCTGCTCTTGACCGCCTCGCTGAAAAGGTAGTGGCTCTTCTGGAAGAGCGTTTTCCGAAGGGCGCCGTTCCGACGGTTGAACAGGTACAAGATGTTGTTGAAGAAGTCTTGCTCGCCTCTCCGTTTCATACCATGGCGAAAGCGTATATTCTCTACAGGAGGGAGCGGGCAGAAGAGCGAGCGGCGAAAAAGGCGCTCGTGGGTGAGTTGGTCACGACGCCGCTTTCTTTGAACGCGTTGCGCTTGCTCAAGGAGCGGTATTTGCAGCGCAAAGACGATGGGAAGCTAGAAACGCCTAACGATCTTTTCTTGCGCGTTGCCAAAGTGGCCGCGGCTCAGGAAGCTCGCTTTGTCGATGAGCGAGAAATGAGAAGTTTGCAAATTCGCTTTCACAACCTCCTCAAGCGCCTTGACTTTCTCCCGAACACTCCTGCTCTGGTGAATGCAGGGCGGTTGAAAGGCTCGCTCTGCTCGAGCACAGGATTTGTCATCCCTGATTCCATTGAGGGTATTTTTGAGACCCTTAAAAACGCGGCTGTGATGCAGAGGAATGGCTCGGGCGTTGGTTTTAATTTTTCGCTGCTTCGTCCTGCACGTTCTTCTGCCGGGGGTATTAAGGAGTTGGCGCAGGGGCCTATTCCGCATCTGAAGACATACAATATGGCGTTGTCAAAAATCAAGCAGATGGGTGTTCGAGTAGGGGCGAACATGGGCATCTTGAGCGTGCATCATCCGGATATTTTGGATTTCATCACGGCAAAGGCGCAGGACAAATCCATAGCCAACTTTAACCTGTCCGTTGCGTTAACCGAGCAATTCATGGAAGCTGTTGTGCTGGACAAGGAGTATGAATTGATCATGCCGCACACTGGCCGCGTGGCAGGAGTGATGAACGCGCGCCAAGTATTTGACATTCTCGTGGCGTCCGCTTGGAATTTTGGAGATCCCGGCGTCCTCTTTGAAGATGTGATAGAAGCGGGGGGTGATCGCTTTGCGTGCACTAGCCCTTGTGCTGAGTTCCTGCTGGCTGATTTCGAGTGTGGCATCGTGGGCGCGATTAACTTGGCAAATATGGTTGAGGAGGGAAAGATTGCTTGGGATCGGCTTGAGAGCACGGCGAAGCTTGGCTTGCGCCTCCTAGATGCCCTGCTTGACGCGTCCGAGTATCCAATAGCGAAGTGTAAGAAGGTGGTTATGAAGAATCGGAAAGTGGGCGTTGGGGTGATGGGATTTGCGCATCTCCTGGCGCAAATTGGTGTCCCGTACGATTCTGATCAGGCAGTTGAGCTTGCAGAGAAGATAATGGAGCGTATCAAGCGAGCAGTCGATGAGGAGAGCGTCTCCTTGGGAAAACTCAAGGGGACTTGTTCAGATGGTGTGCACAGGAACAAGACAAGGACGGCGGTGAGCCCGACTGGTTCACTTTCCATGATTGCGGATTGCTCTCCCGGGATTGAACCTGTTTTTTCAGTTAGTTATGTGCGTTATGTAAGCGGAAGCCGCGAATACTACTATCTTGATCCTTACCTTCAAAGCATTTTGAAGAAGGAAGAAGTGCTTTCAGACGAGGTAATTGAGAAGATTGCGAATCACGGTTTGGATATTCCGGAAGTTCCTGAGCGGATAAAACGCATTTTCCCAACAGCTATGCAAATTTCTCCAGAGTGGCATATCAAAATGCAAGCCGCATTTCAGAAGTTTTGTGATAATGCGGTGTCGAAGACGGTGAACCTCCCGCATAACGCGACGTTGATCGATGTTGAAAATGCAATTCTTCTTGCCTACAAGCTCGGTTGCAAGGGCATTACGGTGTATCGGCAGGGGAGTAGGAGTGATGAAATTTTCAAACTGGCGGAGGTTATTCAGCGAAAACGTCCCGCGAAGATACCGCGCGTCCTTGATGCGCTTAAGAATCGCTTGGAGAATAAAGCGCTAGACGAGTTTTCTTGAGTTTTTGTGTGTGGTTGTGGCGGCGTGGCTTGTTGTGGAGTACAGCGTTCTCCGTGGCGTTCCGTGGGTTACGTGAAGAGCCCCCAAAAGCTTGCTTTTCCGCCTGTTTTGTCTTTTACGCCAGAAGGATCGCAGGTTTGTGTTTTCTCGTCGTAGCACTCTCCGCCTGCTTCGATGCATTTGGCTCTGCACTTGCCGACGTCCTCTCCGCCAATGCAACATCGATCTCCCTTCGTTGCTTGGGTGAGGAGGGTGTTTGTTTGCTGGAAGCCTTCCGTTGCGGCGCCGGAGGGGGGTTTTGTAGCGAGAAAAACTGTTGTAATCGCTGCTATGGCGATGAGGCTTACAATGCCAAGGAGAAGGAGAATTGATGCATCCTCCTTTGGGAGCGGTGATGATGCTTCTCCGTCTTTTGCGTTGTGCTTGTTCGTTTTTTTGCGCGGCATAGGAGATATTTCTTTTTGGATTTTTTATTTTTTTTGGTTTGAAGGGAGAAAAGGCACGAGCGTTGTTTTTTTGCCTTAGAACGTAAAGAAAGGTTTAAAAGGAGAGAGGGGCTCTCTACGAGCAGCATGGTTCAGTTTGGTTTGATGGGTTTGCACGTATTGGAGGGTGCCTGCGCGAGGAGCGCTGGTTGTCTTCATTGCTAGGCGGCGCTCTTTTTCTTTGCTAAAGCGTTGTTTTGTGTTCATGGCGGTAGTGGCGTAATGGTTAGCGTGGAGGCCTGTGGAGCCTCAGGACGGGGTTCGATTCCCCGCTACCGCCTCTCTCCCTCTTTTTTCTTTTGGTGCCGCGTTCTTTTTTTTGAAGGGAGTTGGTTTTGAAGGGGGAGTGAGCGGAGCCGTTAGAGGAGGTTGTTTTTGCGAAAGCTGAAGAAGTCCGTTTCTGAGACGATGATGTGGTCGAGGAGGGGGATGCCGAGGACCTCTCCTGCGAGGGCGATTTGTTCGGTGGCGGCAAGGTCGCTGTCGCTTGGGAGGGGAGATCCTGAAGGGTGGTTGTGGACGAGGATGAGCGCGGTCGCGCTTTCGCGAATGGCAGGCTTGAAAACTTCTCGTGGGTGAAGGAGCGAGGCGTTAACGGTTCCGATAGAAATGACTTCTTCTTCAATGATGTGGTTTCTCGCGTTAAGGTAGAGCGCGATAAGTTGTTCCTTGTCCAGGTGGCAGAGTTTTGTCGTGTAGAGCTGGGCGAGTTGGGTTGTGCTGTGCACTTCTTCTCTTGAGGGTGCTGTGAGTGTTTTTTGGCGTCTTGCGAGTTCGAAGTGGGCGATGATGGCAGATGCTTTGGCAAGGCCGATGCCTGGAAAGTGTTGGAGTTCTGAGAGGGTTGTTCTGCTCAAGCCGTTGAGGTCCTGCCATGAGAGAAGGCGTGTTGCGAGGGTGACCGCGTTGGCTTTGGGTGTTCCTGTAGCGATGATGAGGGCGAGGAGTTCTGCTTCTGAGAGGGACGTTGGGCCATGGCGGAGAAGGCGTTCTCTCGGCCGAAGGTTTTCTGGGAGGTCGTGAAGCCGCACAGGGTTTGGCGAGAAGAATGCTGTTTTTTTGAGTTTCTCGTCTTGTACCGGATTTTTTTTGTTCTCGTTTTTTGAGAGAGGTTAAGAGAACCAGTCGGCGATGATGGTGTTGCTCGTTGTGTAGTCTTCGTCAATCGCCAGCCAGTGGTTTGCGCCTTCCAGGACGATGAGGGTCGCGCTTTCCCAGTTCTTGACGAGGCGTTTACTGAGTTCGAGCGGGACGAGGTCGTCTTGGTCTCCGTGGAGAATGAGGGTTTCTGTTCGGGGTTTTGGCCCGTGCAGGATGCGCTTGCTCCATGTTTGCGCGTCTTGATAGACGCAGAAGTGGAGCCGATGGCTCGGCTTCCCGTGGAGGGTGTACGTTATCCATCCTGTTTTCTTCCATTCTGTGATGGAGAATCGTTTCTTCCACGTTGTTGCGGGTGCGGTGCTTGGCGCTTTGAGGAGGAGCTTGTCCACGTTCATGGTGAGGGCTGCTCCGATGCAGGCGAGCCCTCCAAGGCTGTGCCCGCACAGCATTCGTGATCGGTAGCCGAGTTTTTTGCAATGGCACAGGGCGGCTCTGACGTCTGATACGAAGTTGGTGACTGTTGCGTGTTCAAGTTTTCCTTGGCTTTCTCCATGGCCGCGCAGGTCGAAGCGGAGCGTGCTGACACCGCGGCGCGCGAGGAGGCGCGCGACATGCTTGTCGCCACGGTTTCGGTGGTCGGCGTAGCCGTGCACGAGGATGACAATGCGCTCGTATCCTTGGTGGTTAAGCGTTCCTTTCAGGATGAGTCTTCCTGTTGTGGGGAAGGTGATGTCTTTTTCAGTGACGCTTCTTGGCATGGCGTGAATTGTATGCCCCGTGGTTTTTATGTCTTGCGGCGTGCGAGGAAGAGATAAGACAAGAAAGAAAAAGAAAGAACGTGCGGGGGAGGAACTGATTTTTTTTTTATTGCGTGCAAGGTTATTGCTTGCAGAGTGTTTCAAGTTCCTCGAGGGTTTTGAAGCCGAAATATTGTTTGCCGCCAATGACCCAGGTTGGGTAGGGGATGTTGAGTTTGGCGCATTCTGGTGTTGGCTTTTTTGTCCCCTCCTGTGAGCACTCAACATAAGCGACGTCTTCTTTACTCGTGCCGAAGAGGTCGAGTTGGGCCTTTGTTTCACTGCTCCACTCTGCCCCGTAGAGCGCCGCGTCGGCGTCCTTCAGGCAAGCCGCGACGGCTTCTTCCTTTGAAACTTCGGTTTCGCCTTGTGATTCTGCTTGCTCTTCTGTTGGCGTTTCTTCTTGAGTTTCTTCTTCAGTTTCCTGTTCGGTCACCGTCACCGTCGCCGTTGCAGCCTCGCTGCCCGGCTCGGGCGCGTCACTTTCGGCTTGGCCTTCCTCTTCTTTTGGTTCAGACGCCTGCAGCTCATCACTGTCTTTTTCCTTGTCATCAGTCATGACTGCTTTTGAAGCGTCTTGTTCTTCGGAGGGGTATACGATCTCCGCGGCTTCACGCAGCTCTTTGATGAACGAGCGGTATTGCTGCATCCTTGCTTGTTCTTTGAGGCTGTTTTCGATGTCGTCTCGCACGTCCTCAAAAGCAAGGGTGTGTTCGGGCTCTTCGTCAAGTTTTTCTATAATGTGGACGCCGAAGCTCGTTGTGACAATGCCGATGTCTCCAACGTCCAAGTCGAATGCTTTTTCTTCAAAGGGAGGGACCATTCTGCCGCGGGGGAAGGTGTATTCTCCGCACGTCTCTTTGGAGCCCGCGTCGACGGAGTAGTTCTTGACGAGGGTGCAGAAGTCCTCTCCGTTGTTGTATCGTTCAATGAGTTCTTGGGCAAATGCTGTGACGTTTTCTTCGGTTTCGCCGCCCTTGATGGGGAGGAGGATGTGGCGAACCGTGACTTGTTCGGGGACGACGAACTGCTCTTTGTTTTCGGCGTAGAACGCTTTAATGTCCGCCTCGCTCACCGTGACGTTATCAAGCCCGGCCTGGTCGAAGAGCTTGTTGATGAGCGCTTGCTTTCTGAGCAGGCCTCGCAGCTCTTGCAAGGTGACGTTGCGCTTTGCTAGGGCTTCTTCGAGTTGGCTTAGGCCGATGTTGTTGCGTTCGAGGACTTTGACGAGTGCCTCGTCCACCTCTGTTTCGTTCACGTCCAGGCCGCGAGCTTCTGCCTCTTGAAGCAAGACGAGTTCATCGATCATCTGGTCAAGCACTTCGTCTTTCGTGAGTGCTTGCTGCACGCGAGCGGGGAGGATGCTGTACTGCGCTTCCAAGTCGCTTTTAAGGATGGGTTCGCCGTTGACCGTGACCAGGACGGTGTCGTCCACGCCCGGAGCGTTGTTGCTTTGGAAGAGGAGGATGGCAAGAACGGCAATGATGACGAGAATGGCGAGGGGCACTGCCCAGTAAAGAAATCCGCCTTCTTCGTCTTGTCTGCGTGGCTGGCTTGGGCCCCTTCGAGGCCGGCTCCGACCTTTGCTTGGGCCTCGGGGACTCGGCGCTGAAAGCGGCGAAGAGGCGCGTGCTTTCTTGGCGGTGCGCTTCTTTGCCTTGGCCTTTCTCGTTGCGCGTTTCTTCATTGGTCCGGCACGGGCAGGCTCTGCCGCTGCCTCATCCATAAGAGAAGTATCGATGGTTGTTGAAGGTTCTTGGTCTGGTTTCAATTCGCCTCACCCTTGTTTTAGGTTCTTCACCCCTTTTTCTGGGGGGTTGGAGTGCCCGCATCGTATTTAAAACTTCCGCTTGATACTCTTTTTCAGTGAAGAAATGAAGGCGGTCCTGTGCGTTGTTACGTGCGTTGTTACGTGGTCTGGTGGTAGCGAGCGGTTGTTACGGGGGTGTTACGGGTTCGCAGAGCCAAAACTATATAAATCGTGTCGGTGAAAAGAGGTTTTATGTACGATATCATTATTGGTCGTTCTGAAAAGGACAGGGAGCGGTTTGGCAAGGAAGGCTGCGTCTTACTCGGCAAGCATTACGTGAAGATGGGGCAGACGGAGAGCTTGTCAAACAATGTTTACCTTGACGTTGTGCGCTCGCACGTCGTTTTCGTTTGCGGAAAGCGAGGCGGGGGGAAGAGCTACACGATGGGCGTTATTGCTGAAGGGATGGCTTTGCTTCCGGAGGAAGTGCGCAGAAACTTGAGCTTTGTTCTTTTGGACACGATGGGGATTTATTGGACGATGAAGTATCCTAACCAGAAGGATGCCGACCTCTTGCAGGAGTGGGGTCTCAAGCCTGCTGCCTTCCCAGTGAAAGTCTTTACGCCGAAAGGGTTTTTTATGGAGGCGAGGAAGGAAGGGATTCCTGTTGATGCGTCTTTTGCTATCCAGCCATCAGAGTTGACAGGGAGTGATTGGGTGAGTGCGTTCCGCTTGGATTCTGCCGATCCCGTTGCTGTGCTCATTGAGCGCGTCGTGAGCGATTTGCGGGAGGAGCATCAGGAGTTCTCATTGGGGCATGTGTTGCGCCGTGTTGAGGAGGCGGAAGGGTTTGAGCCAATGGTCAGGGAGGCGGCGAAAAACAGGTTCTTGATGGCAAGGGCGTGGGGTGTTTTTGACGTGCAAGGAACGCCGATTGCCAACTTGGTTGTTCCGGGCCAGATCTCTGTGCTTGATCTTTCCGTGTACAACACGCAGGAGGGGGGTTGGAGCGTGAAGTCGCTCGTTGCAGGTCTCGTGTCGCAAAAGCTGTTCCTTGAGCGTATGCGGGCCAGGAAGGTGGAGGAGTTTCGGGAGGTGCACAAGTCGGTGAGTTATTTCTCGCAGGAAGCGTTTGTTCGCCAGGAATTTCCCCTTGTCTGGCTCGTTGTTGATGAGGCGCATGAGTTCTTGCCAAGGACTGGTTCGACGCTTGCTTCGGGTCCGCTCATTACTATTCTTCGTGAGGGTCGTCAGCCAGGCATTTCCCTGATTTTAGCATCGCAACAACCGGGCAAGATTCATACTGATGTGATGACGCAGAGCGATACGGTTATTGCTCACCGCATAACGGCGAAGGTCGATACAGACGCCTTGGGTATGCTTATGCAGAGTTATATGCGGGCAGGCCTTGATGTTGAGCTCAACAACCTGCCTCGTGTGAAGGGGGCCGCGCTTGTTTTTGATGATACGAACGAGAAGCTCTACCCTATCAGGGTGCGTCCGCGTGTTTCGTGGCACGGAGGCGAGGCGCCTGCAGCGTTGCATAAACTCAGCGGGGGGTCTTCGTTCGAGAAAAAGTTTGTTTAGGGGTTTTTTGTGTTTCTTTTGTTATTATGTATTTTGCGTTAGTATTCTCAGTATTCTCGGCTAGTGTTTTTCCTGGATGAGCGGAGCCCAGGTTGTAGGGAGTGCGCTGATGTAGTCTTGCACGGTTTTTTCTTTTTCAATCCATGCTTCGCGGATGCCGATGGTTTGGGACGTGTAGGTTGTTTCGACATCGTAGTCTTTCCATTCTTTGAGTTTGTAGGCGTGGTTGTTTTGGCTTCCGTCTCCTTGGGCGCGGTAGGCTTCTGTGTGAGGGCTGAGGACGTCTTGGAGTGATGCTGGTGGCGCGATGGTGATGGCGATAGAGAAGCTGTCGCGCTCTTTATCGTAGAAGACGCGAACAGCGTTGCCATCGCGGCCGTTGCTTGCACGGTCTTGGTCTTTATTGATGAGGAGGTAGTGGTGCCTCGTTGCTTCAAGGGAGGTCGCCGCGGCGAAGGGGTCAGTACCGATAAGGGAGAAGTACGTAGCCGTGATGTCGTTCGTGGAGGCGCGCCACGCGAAAGGAGGGTTGCGCAGGAGGTTTGAGAGGTGTTGGTAGCGGGTTTCCCAGGCTGCAAAGTGTTGGGCTCGTTTTTCTTGTTCTTCTTCGTTGAGCGGGAGCTGTTTCCAGTACTCTTTTTCGTAGCGGGCGCTGCCGGGGGGGTCGTAGATGAGGAGTTGGTCGTCCAGCGTCGCCGTAAACTGGTAGGTTGATTGACCGTGCGTGATCGCGAGGGTTTTTGTGGTGCCGAAGCGCGGTTCTTTGAAGCGGGCAGCGCTCTTCGGGGTTGTTCCTGGCGGGCTGCGGTAGGAATAGGCGTTTCCTGCTTCGGTCATGATTGCTTGGGTGAGGGATCCTGGTTGTTTGAGGGAGGACGCCACGCGCTCGGGGTCGAAGTCAAGCCATCGCTCCTGGGAGAGCAGGAGTGAGGGTGTCATCGCTGCCGCGGCCGTGAGTGTTACGATGCGGTGCAGTGCTTCTCGCCGGGTAAGTTCTGGAGTCTTCATGGTATCGGAGGACGGGCTTCTTCTTTGCTAGTCGCTTCGTGTTTTTGCGAAGGCAAGTGCTTTTTTTTGCTGTGTCGTGGTGCTGTTTTTTTTTTGTGGCGTGGAAGTATTTAAGAATTCTCTTTTTTTTCTTGGTGAAAATCGTGACAGAAACTTTATTAAGGGCGGTCGGTTTATTGAGGAGTTATGCGGCTGGAAGATTGGCTGGCGCTGCATAGCGAAGACCTGCGCCTTTTGCGCGGGAAGTGGGTGGCGTTCGACCTTAATTACGGCATTGTTGCGAGCCACAGGGAGTTTTTAGGTGTTTTGCGTCTTTGTAGGGAGCGCAGGCCAGATATCGTTCCGGTTGTTGGGAGGGTTGGATACGATGGCGTTTTCGAAAAGTTTTCCAAGGACAGTTAAAGGCGTGACGTATCCTCAGTGGGAGGAGGTCTTCCTCGATGCTGAGGAGGAGTTGACTATTGAGGAGGAGGCCAAGGAGAAGAATCTTTCCTTGATGAAAGAGTGTTTGGATGATGCGAAGCGTGTCCTGCAGGAGAAAGGGTTGAAGGGGTACGAGACGAGCATTGCTCATGTAGCTGTTGCCTTGTTTGAGAAGCGAGCGTCGCACCAGGTGTTTTGGAAGGAGCGAAAGCTCAAGGAGAAGTTTGACGCGTTGTACGGCGCAGGGAAGACGCGTTGAAGGAAGGACGGGAAGTATTTTCTGGGTTTATTCAAGGCTGAATTCCATGAGGGCGCCGCATTTTTGGTAGACGATGGTTTGGTCGCGTGTTTCTACACGGACTTTGAGGTCGCCGAAGTCTTGTTTTTCGATTCTGTTGAGACTGTCGCGGAGGAAGGAGAACATCTGGTGGCACAGGTCTGTTTGAGTAATGATGCCTGCGAGTTTTTTGTTGACGAGGACGGGGAGGCGTCGGACTCCTTCCGCGAGCATGATCTTGTTGGCTTCGAAGATGTTGAGGTCGGAAGCGACGCACTTGACGGGGTCTGTCATGATGTGGTGGACTTTGAGTTTGGGGAGTTTTTTGTCGAGGCGGGCGAGTTGCTCGATGATATCGTATTCGGTGATGACGCCGAGGACTTCGTCGCGGTTCGTAACGAGGATGCTGCCAATGTTGTTTTTTGCCATTTTTTTTCGGACGTCTTCGAACGTTTCGTTTTTGGTTACGCGGATGACTTTGTTCATGATGTTTTCGCAAAGGATGCTGCCGTAAAGGTCGACTTTTTGGGTGAATTGTTCTTCGACGGCTTTGACGAGGTCCGTTTGGCTGAGGATGCCCTTGATCTCGTCGTTCTCGGTCACGACGAGCTTCCGTATCTTGTTTTGCTTCATGAGAAGCTCTGCGCTGTTGATGGAGTCGTTGGGGTTGATGGTGATGACGTTGGAGCTCATCAAGTCAGAGACTTTTTGTTTTTTGAAAATTTCAGGGTTGAGCGGCGCTTTGAGGAGGAAGTCTCGTTCCGTGATGATGCCGATGGGGCGTTTTTTTTCTTCAACGACGAGGCAAGAAACTTGTTCTCCAATCATGATGTTGATGCAATCAAGGAGGGAGTCGTCGCTGCGTATCGTGTTGACAAAGGGGGTCATGATGCTTCCTGCTGGCTGGTTGAAGAGTTTGTTGATGGCGCGGCGCCATTGTCTGCGCTCGCGTGCCTGCCAGATTTTTTTGAGAAAGCTCATGGAGGAGTAACGTCTTCTTCTGTGACGGTGTTCACGCTGAGGCCGTGGAAGATGTAGGTTTCTTCTTCTTCGCCTGATGAGGAGTAGATGGTGATTTTGAGCGGGATGCCGTAGTAGTCTGAAAGGATCATTTCGGCCTTTCGTCCGTCTCGTGTCGTGTAGGAAATGATGGTTGAGGGGGTTGATTGGTAGATGAGGCGGTTTTTGATGGTGGCGGCTTTCACTTCTGAGAGCCAGTCAAGCGGTGTTTTGGTGTAGATGGTGGTGTAGGGGAGTTCGTGCGTGGTCGCGGTTCTACATATGCGTCTTGTTGTCGAGAGGCACAGGCCTGTCGCGGTTTTTTTGGTTTTGTCAACGAATATGGTGTCGTACCCGTCAGTTTTGTTGAGCTGGACGAAGTTGAGGAGGTTGATGCGCATCTTTTCCCCAAGAACAAGGTATTCATCTTGGGTGAGGTTGGTGGGAGGGCTTTGAAGGAGGTATTGGTAGGAGGTGACGCGGACTTTGGCTCGTTCAAGAATTTCTTTGACGGCGGGGTCTTCTTTTGGGGAGCAGTCTTGAGGGCAGTTTTGCTGGGTTTCAGGGCAAGGGCACCCTTCTGCTGCGCAGACAACTTCTGCGCACGTTCCGTCTCCGCACAAGTCAACACATCCTTTTCCTGATGGTGCTTGCTTGATGGGTCTGACTTCTTTGCATTCTTCGGGGTTTGGCGTTGTGCTTCCGTCGGGGCAGACGTACGCCGTCTTGCTGCAAGCAGAAGCGAGGAGGAGGGCGAGGGTTATGAGCAAGAAGGAAATGAGGGTGATTGTTATTCGGTGCTGTTGTGTTGGTGTGTTTTGTTGTTTCATGGTAACTCATGCAGGCAGCTGTTTTTTTTGGGAGAGGCAGGCGGGCTTTTCAGCGCTTTTTTTGTTTTTTCGTTGCGAGTGTTGCAAAGGAGATTGTTCGCAGGTCGTCTTCGAAGTCTTCTTCGGCGTAAGTCATGCTAATCATGCTGGAGATGAAGAGGATGGTGAAGAAGAGGAGGAGGGTGAAGGCGATGGTTGCTCCTTTGTTGGTTTCCCATATGCCCGGCCAGAAGGCGACTACGATGAAGCCGATGATGCTGGTAAGCATGAATTCGTTGCCGAGTGGAACAATTTTTCCCATTGAGCGCTCACCTCTCTTCTTTTTTTCTTTCGCGCGTTTATATATCTTATGGTTTGATTGGGGGGTTTTTCTGCAGAACGGCGTTTTTCCTTCTTTTTAGAGTTGAAGGAAGAGAAGGTTTTTCTTAAAATGTGTGGAGGAAGGTGTGGAGGTAGCCGCGAAACTGTGCTCCCGGGTAGGTTTGTTGGAATAATTCTCTTGTCGCGATTTCTAATTGGCGAACGTCCGCGCTTTTGAACCATTGAGTTAAGAGGCGGTAGAGTTCCTGGTTTCCTTCGGGGAGAGATGGTCCTTGAATGCTGTTGGGGACGAGGATTTCATCGAGGTTTGCGTCAATGCCGACGTGGGCGTGTGTTATTTCGGCTTCGAAATGATCGTTTCTTGTTGGGTTAAGGTGGTTGTCGAGAGTGAGGATGGTGCCGGTGATGTATGTTTGGTCGAAAGGGTTGACGCGGCGAGTGTTTCGTGGCTTGATGATTTGCTGGTTGGCGTTGAAGCAGTGGTAAAGGCCGGTCGCGAACAAGGCGGAGCGCGTGGGGGCGTCGTATCCTCCATAGGCGCAGGTGAGGTCTGTAATGTCGTCGGCGGTTATGCGCCACGCAGAGTCGCCAGTAGGGGGTTTTGTTGTGGTGGGGGTCATGATCCTCTTCGCGTGGCGAAGGGTTGTATTTATGCTTTGTTGTTTTTGAGAAGTAGTGGCGGTTTGTGCTCGTAAGGGGGCGGGGCCGGTTCTCATGGCGAGGGAAGGGGAACGGGACAGGAGTGGCAGTGGCGTATGCGCTGCTTTTTGCTAGTTCCTCATGCGGCGTTCGGAACCGTCTTTACTTGTTTTGAGTTTGTCTTTTCTTTGTCCTTGTTTTTTTTCGGCTGTGCTGAGTTTTTTGTTTGGGCGGCGGGGGGTGTGCGTTCACAAGTTCTTCTGCTACGTGAGCAATGTTTTTTGCAGTCAGGCCGTAGTGTTCGAGAAGTTCTGTTGCTTTGCCGCTTTCTCCAAAAGCGTCTTCAACCCCGACGCGCCTGAGCGGGACGGGGAGGGCTTCAGAGAGTGTTTCACTCACGGCGCTGCCCAGTCCGCCGGTGATTTGGTGTTCTTCTGCTGTTATGACTTTGCCGGTTTTTTTTGCGGAGGAGAGGAGTGTTTTGGTGTCGAGTGGTTTGATGGTGTGCATGTTGATGACTTCCGCTTCGATTCCTGCTTTGGTGAGGATGCGTGCAGCGTCAAGAGCGGCTTTTACCATCAAGCCGCACGCGACGATGGTTATGTCGCTTCCTTTGCGGAGTACGTTTGCTTTGCCAATGGTGAAAGGGTCTTTTTCTCGGGTGACGCTCTCAGTTTTTTCCCTTCCGCCGCGAAGGTAGACTGGGCCTTTGTGCTTTGCTGCCGCAAGAACTGCTTTTTTCATCTCGGTGGCGTCGGCCGGAGCAATGACGATCATTTCTGGAAGTACGCGCATGATAGCGATGTCTTCAAGTGCTTGGTGGGTTGCCCCATCCTCGCCGACGGTCAGGCCGGCGTGACCGCCGTAGATCTTGACGTTCGCTTTTGAATAGCAAACGCTGACGCGGATTTGGTCCCAGCTCCTGCCGGGTGAGAAGGCGGCGAAGGAGGCGGCGAAGGGGATTTTTCCTGCGTGGGCCATGCCCGCTGCGAGCCCGATGAGGTTTTGTTCGGCTACGCCAACTTCTATAAACCGCTCGGGGAACTTTTTTTTGAAGGCGCTGAGCCTGTTGCTTTCGGTGAGGTCTGCGCTGAGTGCGACGACGTTTTTGTTTCGTTTTGCAGCGAGGAGTATGCCTTCTCCGAATCCGTCTCGCAAGGCTTTTTTTGGCTGTGCACGGGCAATCATCGTGGTGTTTGGTTATTGTTCGCTTTGCTTGCTTTTGTTGCTCTGCTTGTTGCTTGTTTTTGTTTGCAGCGTTTATGTTATGTGGCGCGTTCGATA
>RFJU01000017.1 GCA_003694805.1 Candidatus Woesearchaeota archaeon
CCTTAACTGAACAACCCACCTCTTACCATCCACAAAGTGAACGAAACGCAACCCTCGAAACATTTATAAGTTTTGGATGGGAAGGTTGTAGCGTGCGTGTTGGTTCGTGATGCACAAAAAATAAAACAAAGGTGGTTTTTTGGGAGCTTCAAACGAGGGGGAGATGGATGCGTTGGCGTGTATTTTCACGCGCAGATCTATTCGATCGTTTACGGAAGTTCCTATTGAGTTTGATAAGCTCATGACGGTACTCGACGCTGGGAACCACGCGCCCAGTTCGGGTAACTTGCAGAATTGGAAATTCATTCTCATTACTGGGAACGAGGACGTGCGCAAGCTTCGACCGTTCTGTGCTGACCAAGAGTGTTTCGCCACGGCCCAGGCAGGGATCGTCGTCGTGGGCGAGCACGAACGTGCAAGCGATTATTACGGGCTTCGGGGGGAGCGGCTCTTCACCGTGCAGAACTGTGCCGCCGCGATGGAGAATATGCTGCTGGCAGCTCATGCGCTCGGTCTTGGCGCCGTCTGGATTGGCTCGTTGGAAGAGGAGAAGGTCGCGTCAGTCCTGGACGTGCCGGAATCCGCGAGGGTGCAGGGCATCGTACTCTTAGGCTACCCTGCCGAGCCGCCGGAGCCAAAGGTGATGCGTGAGCTTCCGTATCAGGTGTTCTTTGGGAGGTTCGGACGCAAATACACGAACGTGCATTGGTATACGCGTGACTTTTCGGTGGAGTGGGATCGACGTATCAGGGCGGGGAAATCTCGTCTGGAGCGCCTTGGTGTTTCGCTGGGAAAAGGCTTGTCAGGGCTGAGAGAAGGTTTGCAGAAGAAGAAGGACAACAAGGAAGCGCTTGATGAAGACGCGAGAGGGGGACGAAAGTAAAAAAAGATGAGTTTTGATGATGTTCTTATAAGATGAAGAAGTGGTTTTGGATGAAAGGTTTTTCTTCGCCTCCCCTAAAGTAATTTAAATATCGGTGCGTTTCTGCCTTGGCATGACGGCTAGTCGGCTTTTTCCTCATGAGGTTATTCGAGAGGGGCAGGATGCGTTGCTCGAGCTCGTTGATCGGGCTATTGTTGAGCGAAAGCCGCTCGTCGTCCATGCGCCGACGGGGCTTGGCAAGACAGCTGCGGCGTTGAGCCCTGCCCTGAACCGCGCGGTTGAGCAGGACTTGGCCGTGTTGTTCGTGACACCGCGGCACACCCAGCACAAGCTCGTGTTGGAAACGTTGAAGAAAATCAAGGAAAAGCACGGGTTGCACGTTCCTGCTGTTGATATTATTGGGAAGAAGTGGTTGTGCCTTCAAGAGGGTGTTCATTCGCTGTTTAGCAAGGACTTCGCTGATTTTTGCAGAGCGCTTCGTGAAGATAAGCAATGCGTGTTCTACGAGGCGGCGAGGGAAAAGGAAGGAAAGGGAGTGCAGGCGTTGAGGGGGCTTTCTCTTCTCGAAAACGCAGAGATGGTGAGTTCAGAGAAGATCGTCGAAGTCGGCAAAGAAGTTGGCGTGTGCCCTTACGAGCTTGCGCTTCTGCAGGCGGGCAAGGCGAGAGTGGTCGTTGCTGATTACTTTTACGTGTTCCACCCGGTCATTCGCGAAACGTTCTTGAAAAAGCTTGGCAAGGAGCTTGATAGGTGTATCGTGATTGTTGATGAGGCGCATAACGTGCCTGGAAGGGTGAAGGAGCTCGTATCGGAGCGTCTCACAACCCGTTCGCTTCAGCGGGCGGCGGGGGAGGCGCAAAAATTGGGGGAGGCCGAGCTTGAGGATCGACTCAGAGGGTTGCAAGACGTGTTGGCGACGTTGGGGAAAGAGTGTGCTGAGGAAGAAATGTTTGTTGAGCGTTCGCGTTTCGTGGAGTTGGTGAATCGTGTTACGCCCTACGGGACGTTGTTGGATGCGTTGGACAAAGCAGGGGATCTTGTTCGTGAAGAGCAGCGCCAATCCTCGCTGGGCAGTGTCGCGAATTTTTTGCGGGCGTGGCTAGGGCCGGACGAAGGGTTTGCAAGGATTTTCAAGAAGATCAGCACGGGACGGGAAGATGTTTTTGTCTTGTCATATCGTTGCCTTGATCCTTCGCTGGTGACAGCGCAAGTCATTACGGGTGCGGCGTCTGCTATTTTGATGTCGGGAACGCTCACGCCGACAAGCATGTACGCTCAGATTTTAGGTGCGGGAGATTGTCTTGAGGGGACGTTTACGAGTCCGTTTCCGAAGAAGAACCGGTTGAACTTGGTTGTTCCTAGAACGAGCACGAAGTTTTCAAAGCGGTCTGATGAGCAGTACCGGGATATTGCCGGCGTAGTGGTTGAGCTCGTGCATACTATTCCTGGAAACGTCGCAGTTTTTTTGCCAAGTTATCAGATTCGGGATGAGGTGTACAAGCACCTGGTTTCTTCCGTGAAGAAGACTGTTTTTTTGGAGCAGCCAAGGATGAGCAAGGAGGAGAAGCTTGATTTGCTTGAGCGTTTTAAGTCGTATAAAGAGTCTGGCGCGGTCCTCTTGGGTGTTGCGAGCGGGAGCTTTAGTGAGGGAGTTGACTTGCCAGGGGACTTGCTTCGGGGCGTTGTGGTTGTTGGCTTGCCTTTGCAGCGTCCTGACTTGGAGACGAAGGCCCTGATTGAGTACTATGATCGAAAGTTCGGGAAGGGGTGGGAGTACGGCTACGTTGTTCCTGCGTTTAACATGGCGTTGCAGAGTGCGGGGCGGTGCATTCGTAGTGAGAAGGACAGGGGTGTTGTTGTGTTCCTCGATGAGCGGTACGCGTGGCAGAATTATCTTCGTTATTTCCCTCCTGAGTGGGATGTGAAGATCACGGCGTTGTTTAAGAAGCGTATTGAGGATTTCTTCGCCGGCGGGGGTGGGCGCCCCAAGACCCTTGCGGATTTTGCCACTGAGAAGACGAGTTCAGAAGATGCGTGATCTTGCTTTTCTTTTCTTTTTTCTGACGGCGATGAGTACGAGCAAGAGGGCTATCGCGACGATGAAGGTTTGAGCGAGGGGGCTTGCAACGGCTGATGCCACAGTCGCGTTGCCGGTGGCAAGAGGGGCGCCGTTGACGTTGAGGATGAACTCTCGCTCGTAGCTGAGCTTGTTGTTGTAGAGGACGTGGCCCCTGACGATGTATTGGCCTCC
>RFJU01000018.1 GCA_003694805.1 Candidatus Woesearchaeota archaeon
TGTTTTTTATGGTTTTTTCTTTCTTCTCGAGAAAGGGTATTTAAAGTTTTGTGAGTATTTCATAATAAGAACGTTTTTTTTGGCGTTTTTTTGTCGTATTTTTTTGTTGTGTCTTTGGCGTTGTAGTCGGTGCTGCGAGAAGTTGTTGCAGGAGTTTACTTTCGGTCGAGTTGTTTTTGATGGTAGCGTGCTTCCCATTGATCGTTTGCTGTGCACTGGACTGCGGTAATGGCGATGGCGTCGACGATGTCATCAGGAGAACAGCCGCGGGAGAGGTCGCAGAAGGGTTTTTTGAAACCTTGCATGATAGGGCCGACTGCGCGTGCTCCGCCGAGACGCTCTACGAGCTTGTAGCCAATGTTGCCAGCGTTGAGGTCGGGGAAGATGAGGATGGTTGCGTCGCCGTGCAGTTTTGAGTGTTGCATTTTTCGTTTTGCGATAGCGGGGATGAGGGCGGCGTCGACTTGCATTTCTCCTTCGACGGGGAGGTCAGGGAGAGCGTGTTTGACGAGGTCTGCCGCCTTGCGCACTTTTTCGACAAAAAGGTTGTTCCCCCCGCTTCCTTTCGTGCTGAAGGAGAGGAAGGCGATGCGGGGGTTGATGCCGAGGAAGAGGGCGGTGTCTGCTGTGCTCACGGCGATGTTTGCAAGCTGTTCCGCGTCCGGACTGATGTTGAAGCCGCAGTCTGCAAAGAGGAGGGGGCGGTGGTGTTTGGGAAGGATGAGCATGCTGCTTGAAGCGTAATGCCTGGTGCCGAAGGTGTAGAGGCCTGCTCGGATGGTGTCAGCGGTGGGGTGGGTGGCGCCGGAGATAAATGCGTCTGCGTACCCCATTGCGACGAGGGCGGCGGCGGCGAAAGCGGGCTCCTTGACGAGTTCTTTTGCTTTTTCAATGGTTAATCCTTTTGTTTTTCTTTGTTCGTAGACGGGTTTGAAGAGGTGTGGGATGATGGTGTGTTTGTGTCCGGTGTCGAGGAGGGAGATGCCTGAGAGGGATGTTTTTGTGTGGTGGGCTTCGACGAGGATTTTGTCAACGTCGCCAAGAAGGGTGATGCGGGCGAGGCGTTCTTTTCTTGCCCTCGCGGCCGCGATGACGACGCGTTCATCGTTTCCTTCTGCGAGGATGATGTGCTTGTGTGCTTCTCTTGCGCGTTTTCGAATCGTGGCGAGCATTGGTGTTTATTCTTTTGATGGGGTTTTATCAGTTTTGCTTTTCACGCATTAGTAGAAAAACAAGTGCTGGAGGGGGTGGTGTGGCGGTGCGTGTTAGGCGGGTGAGGCGGGCGGTGTTGTTGCTTGATGCGTCCACCAGTACAAGCTGGCTTTGAGGATGTTCAGGGCGGTTTTGAGGTCGTTCGCTTCAACGTTCGGCTTGAGGGTGAGCCGTGCGTTTGCTTTCGCAAGGCGGATGGCGCCGACGACGAGGCGGGGGCTGATGTCTGTGATGAATTTTTTTTCATCGCGTGCAATGGTTTCGATGAAGTTGACGACTACCGGCTCGAATTTCTTGCTGAACGTTGGTTGGATGGTGTTGGCGTATCGGATGTAGTGCTTGATGAAGTGCACGTCTGCTCGCTTGATGACGATTCGTTCTTGTTTAATGATGTTTTTTGTGATGGCGATGAAGTCTTCTTTGTTTGGTTTTTTTATGAGGAAGATGAGGTGGAAGCGGGAGAGGAGGGCTTGGTCGAAGGGGAGTTGTCGTTTAATTGTTTCGGCGCTTTTCCCGACGAGCCGGTCCCCTTTCGGGTTGGCGGTGGCGAGGATGCGCACTCGTGCGTTGAAGCGAAGTTTCTCTCCTCCCTTGTTGTAGGTGATGAATCCTTTTTCCATGGCGTTGTAAAGGGCAGCGAGGTCTTGGTGCTTCATGAGGTTGAGTTCGTCAATGCAGCAAATGCCGTGGTCTGCTTGGGGAAGAAGCCCTTCTTTGATGGTGTTTCCTTTGACGGTTACGGCGAGGCCTGCTCCGCTGGTGCCGCTGCCGAGGCCGAAGGTCGCGATGGGTGCGATTTCTTCTACGGCACGGAGGATTTCTGTTTTGCCGGTTCCCGGGTCGCCGAGGAGGAGGATGTGGACGGGTTCTTTGGCGAAGAGGAGGAGGGTTGCTGCTCGTTTGACGTTCTCGAGTCCGACAATGCCTGGTGCGACGAGGCGGTGGAGGGTGGCTGCGCCGTGTTGTGCGAAGTGGTGGTACGCGCTTGTAAGGTAGTAGGTTTCAATGGTTTTGTTGACGTGGTTGATGAAGGATTGTGTTGTTTCGTCTTTGAAGTAGGCGCGAAAGAGCGGGTAGTCTTGGCTTGGGACGAGGGTGGTGCCGGTGGTGTGGATGGTGCCTCCTGCTTTGTTTTGTTTGAGGAGTGTGACGAGGCGGCGAAAGTCTTCGTCAGCGATGGCTTCTCGTGCTTTTTCCACGAGTTGTTTTTTTTTGCCGAAGAGGGGGAGGAGGGTTCGCAGCGCGGTCGTGAGGGGGCCTGGCACGTGTTTGCTCGGGTGGTGGGCAGAGGCGGCAGGGTTTTGGTAGTTGCCTTGTCCTGATTCGTGTCCTGACGCTTGTCTTGACGTGCTTGTTGGTTTGTTTGTCTTGTTTTTGGCCGTGTTCTTGCTCGTTGCTGCTTTGTTGGTTGTGGCGGGTGATCGTGTTCTTGGCATGGTGTTTTTCGTTCCTGGGTGCCTTTTCGTTAGTGCGGGTTTTAAGCTTTTCGTCTTTGTCGTTCTTGCCCAGGGCCGGTTCTTGCAGAAAAATTTATAAATGACGGTTCCAGTGATTTATGAATATTCATAAGATTTTACTTATGAGATTTCATATATTGTGTAGAGGTGGCTTGCGCGTTGCGAGGAGAATCGACGACGATGCGCCCTGGTGAAGCAGGTGAAGCGAGCTAAGACGACAGTAAAGAAAAATGAAGCGCTGCAGCGAGGCAGGAAGCTGAGAAAAGAGAAGCAGAGGGCCGCTCCAAAAGCGCGAGAAGCGCCCGGGCAGCTTGAAGGGCTTTCACAACAGCAAAGAACACTGTTAAAACTCATAAAAGAGGTGGGGAAGGTCACGACCACCTCAGAAGTGGCCGCACTCCAAAATATTTCTTGGAACACTGCTGAGAAGTACTTGCTCGAGTTAGCATTGCTGGGCAGGGTGCGGCGACTCAAGAAGGCGGGGGTGAACTTGTGGGTGCTTCAGTAAAGCAGGTGCAGGCGCTCAGTGTTCCTTCGCGCGTTTCGCGCGTTGTGTTTTTGCTTGTGGTTTGGCTTGCGCTCTGCACACTAGGCATTGGCGCACGAGCGGCTCTCGTTGGCGCTGCTGTTCCTTCTCCCGCGGGCGTGAGCGGTGCTGATGCCAGTGTTTCTCGTGCTTCCAGTGTTTCCTTGGACAAAGAGGTGTTTGTACTCGGCGAACAAGTTGCTTTCTTCGTGCAAGGGAGTGCTTCAGATCGCCTCAGCGTGGTGACTCCGTCGTCTGAGTTCAGGTTCTTGGGCGATCCGAACGGGTGGCAGACCTTCATCCCTCAAGAAGCCGGCGAGTACGTGGTCGTGGTGCGAGACGTTCGCGGCGCTTCCGTTGCGCAGGCGTCGTTTCAAGTAGTCGAGGAGCTGACGCCCAAGGAAGGCGAGGCAGGCACGGTGCAAACAGACAAGGAAGTGTACCTGCCAGGAGAGCTTGTGCGCATAAAATCGTTGGTTAAAGGATTTAAGACGAGGCTCACGTTGAGGACGCCTTCTAGCACGTACACCTTCCTTGGCGATGTAGATGGTGAGGTGAAGTTCAGGCCTCAAGAAGTCGGGACGTACACGGTGACGTTGACGGATGAGCTGGAAGGAGTTTCGTATACGACAACGTTTGAGGTGTCTTTAGAGGTTTCGAGGTCTTCAAGCGCGAGTGCCGCTTCTGCCACGCAGGGGGTGTTTAATCGTTCGGGTTCTGGCACGCTGCAGGGGGGTGATGCAGTTCTGAACACGTCGAGCACGTTGAATACGTTGAATACTTCGACGAATACTTCGAGTGGTTTGAGCGGCTCGCGTGCTTCTGCCAGTGGGGGAGCCGGCTTTGACAGCTTTGGCAATGCATCGAATGCTAGCATCCTTAATAGTAGCATTGATCGTCTTGGCAGCGCGCTTGGCGCGGGAAGGGTGGAAGGAGGAGGAGTCGTTAGCGGGAGCAACGGCGTCACGCTTCCCGGTGGCGTGCAGGGAAGTCTTCGAGTTCAGCCCAGAGTGCTCTTGCGCGACCGCTCTGGCAGGGTGAAGGAAGGCATTACTCGCTTCCTGCGACGTGGCGTCCCACAAGAAGTTGTTTTGGAAAACAACCGTTACGATGTTGAGATTGTAGAAGTTGGCGGCGTGCGTATCTTCCTGCACAACGTGACCGCCGCGAAGGAGTTGGTCCTTGACTTTGAAGAGGTGCGAAAAAAGCGGCTCGGCGGGCTCAAAGACGTTCCGATCGAGTCGTTCGCGATCAATCCTGCAGAGCTGAATTTCACGAACGGAACGATCACGCGGACTGCGAAGGGGAACAAGCTTTACAAATGCGCTGATTGGAGTTTTGCAGCTCAGGAGTGCAAGGGGTCGTGGCAGCTCGTGCAAGCGCTCGAGCCAGGAAAGCCCTACGTTATTCCCATCTATGCAGGAGACCCTGGCTTTGCTGAAACACTGGAGATTTTGAACGTGCAAAGTTACCCGACCGTGGGCGGCGTGTGGGAGGTGCGCTTTAACACAACCGGCACGGCAGATCTCGTCATAGCGCCAGCGGATGGCACCACGTGGGATAACGTTCGAGAAACGGAGGACTTGAAGTTTTTGACGTTGTCATGCGGCGGTGAAGCCGTGAATTACACGTGGGAGGCCGGGCGTGTTGTTGCGAGGAACTACTCGTGTAACGAGACGGGCAGGGAGGCCTCTAAGGTTCTCACTCGCGGGACGCACACACTCGCGTTCACATTTGGCAACGTTACGAAGTACGCGCACAACTTCGCGTTGGTGAGTGGAGTGTTGATGCTTCGTGAATCCGCGGGGGGGTTGAACCTTAACACGGTTTCTGGAGCGAGTGTGACGTTTGATTCTGTTGATAGGAACGACTCGCAATACCTCTTCACGCCTGGGTCGAGCATCGTGACGGTGAACGAGTCAGGTATTTACAGGGTTTCTTACGGTGTTGGGTTTACGAGGCCTGCATCGAATACGCGTGTCGAGCATTTCGCGAAGGTGACGGTGAACGGGGCTGACGCGAATGCGTGCTGGTCGCAAACGTACACGAGAGGATCCACTGACTCCTTGGAAGGCGTCGCGACCGCCGATTGTTTGTTGAACCTGTCGGCGGGTGACAACGTTTCCATTGTCGCGGGGAGGAGCTCGAGCAGTTCTGCTGCCGCCACGGTGTGGGGGAATCATACGTGGTTGCATATGCAGTTCTTGCACGCCCCGGACGTTGCCATGATTCGCGACTCGGTCGGCGGCGACTCCATGGACAGCACGACGGGGGTCGTGATTGACTGGAACGTGGCCGAGCGTGTTGATTCCTCGTTCAACTTTACCCCGACGTCAACGAACGTGACGATTCTCAAGACCGGCCTGTATAGAGTGAGCTACGGCATTGCTATTCACGAGGCCGGCGGCGGTATTCGCTACGGCGGTGACGTGCGCCTTCTCGTGAACGGAAACACCGTCCCGGTTGGCGCGTCGTACACGTACGTGAGGGGTGATACGAGTTCAGAGGACGGCGTTGCGACGAGCGACGCCCTCATTGAACTAAGCGCGGGGGATGTGATCCAGGTGAGGGGGAGGAGAGAGTCATCTGCGAGCGCGGCGGTTTCCGTCTTTGGCGGGCGGACGTGGCTGGACGTGGAGAGGGTTCCTGACGGCGATGCAAACGTGGCGATCCTGCACGACCTTGCGGGGGGGCAGAGTGTGAACACCGTGACGGGCACGGATATTAATTTTGCAACGGTGAACAGGTCTGACAGCCACTTCATCATTGTTGACAGCAACACCGTAGAAGTGAATCATACCGGGTTGTATCGTGTCTCGTATAACGTGTATGAGAATCGGTCAAGCGGCAGTACGCGCCTTGAGTTGTTTGGAGTTCTTCGCCTGAACGGGGCCGACGCGCCGGTGTGCGCATCGCAAGGGTATAACAGGGGTGCACAGGGAAGTGAGGACACGTATGAGAGCAGTAACTTTGCCAGCTGCCTCGTGCAACTCTCTCAAGGCGACCGCTTGGAAGTGCGGGTGGGGCGCTCGTCAAGTTCTTCTGCAACGATAACGACTGCGGGGGGGAGGACGTACTGGTCGTTGCAGAGTGTTGATGCGTTGCGCGAGCCTTCTGTGGTCCTCAACACTCCTGCCAACGCGTCCGTTGTTGGCGCACATGTGGATTTCAACTTTACCGCGACGGACGACCAAGTCATGACGTGCACGTTGTACGGGAACTTTTCTGGTTCGTGGGGGCCGAA
>RFJU01000019.1 GCA_003694805.1 Candidatus Woesearchaeota archaeon
ACCCAATATCGGCGCCTGGGATAAGCGCATATAAAGCCATGAGAAGGTTAAGGAGGGGTTGGTAGAGAACGGTGTGAAAAATTCCCATACTTATTCGCGTTCCTCACCTGATTCTTCGTCTGATGGTTTCTCTTCTGCTATTTCTTCGTCGGTTCCTTTTTGGTCGCTCGCTTGCTCTTGATCTTCCTGTATTGGTGTTTGATCATCTTCTTCTGATGCTTCTGATTCGTCCGCGTCCTCGGCCCCCTCATTTACTTCGCTTTCTTCTGCTGGCGCCGATGCTTGTTCTTGCTCCACCTCTTCTGGTTGTTCTGCTTCTCGTGCTTCTGAACCCTCTTCCTGCCCATCTTCTGAGACGCCTGCTTCGTCCTGTTCTTCACCAGGTTCTGCGCCAATTTCAGAGATGTTTATTTTCCAACCAGTAAGGTGAGCGGCAAGACGCACATTCTGACCACCCTTTCCAATTGCAAGAGAAAGCTGATCACTTTCCACAAAAACCACAGCACTCTTCTCTTCCTCATTAAGTTCCACTCTATCAATTTTTGCCGGGGAAAGGGCATTTGTAATAAACGTTGTCGGATCCTCGCTCCACTCAATAATATCTACCTTCTCCCCACCGAGTTCTGCGATAATGGTTTGAATACGCGTGCCGCGTTGGCCAATACAAGCGCCGATTGGATCAATCTGGTCATCTTCTGTCCAAACCGCGACTTTGGAGCGCGAACCCGCCTCACGCGCTATAGACTTGATTTCTACCAACCCTTCGGCAACTTCCGGAATTTCAAACTCAAAGAGCTTGCGCACAAATTCTTCAGAGGCTCGCGAGAGTAAAATTTCAGGTCCGCGAGTTGTCAACGTAACTGAGCGGACATACACCTTGATTCGATCTCCAGGATTGTAGCGCTCCGTTGGGATCTGATCTTCAGGACGCAAAATGCCTGTTGTGCGCCCAAGGTCTACCAGAACAATCCGGCCCTCCCGACGCTGAACAGTTCCATTAATGATCGTTCCTTCATATTCCTTAAACTCAGAGAAGACGACTTCACGCTCGGCTTCCCGAAGCTTTTGCATAATAACCTGTTTGGCCGTCATTGCCGCCATACGACCGAATTCTTGTGGCTGATCGAGTTCGGTTCGAATAATATCGCCAACCTTTGCATCCGGCTTGATTTTCCTCGCTTCGCTCAGCATGATGTCTGTTTTGGGATTAAAGCGTGGACCTTCATCTTCTTCAAATGAAACGGCAGGTAATTCTTCCCCTTTTTCGCGCGCTTCCTCGATTTGCTTTGCCAACGCTTCGGCTTTGGCTTTCCGCTCCTCCTCCAAACGCTCTAACTCTTCAAGGTCCATGTCCTCAACAACGGTTTTTACATCAAACACGCGAACAGAACCATCTTCTGGATTAAATTCTGTTTCAATGTTCTGAAGCTTATTCCCGAAATCTTTTCGATAAGCCGCGGCAAGCGCTGCCTGAATCGCCTCGATCACGCTTTCATAAGCAAGGCCTTTTTCATCGCAAATCTGACGAATTGCTTGTTCAATAGCTGATGGCATACGTTAGGTTCTAGGTTCTAGGTTCTAGGTTTACATATGAAACCGAACACCTAGCAATTTTATTAACAATGAAACCCGCCGTTTCCGACAGGTTTCACAAAATCCATCCAAATCATACCTTGCGGGACGAAGTTTGTCAATATTGAACACGACGCCTATAAAAAAACGGGCGCTGACTCGCTCGTCTGGTCAACACCCGGAGAAAAAGGAGAGGGACGCTTCACGGCAGGAGTCTACCCTCATGACCTTCCGCCTCTTTCGCTTTCGCACGCAACATCCGGACAGTCTTCGATGCGGACGAGTCACCGAGCAACTGTCACTCTCCCGACTGTGAAGAGGAGAGCTTTTCTTGATTGGCCCCTTTGGTGGTTCCAACAAAACCTGCCTGGGAGAATGGGATCCGGCCATGCCGGTGAGGACCCAGAGCTTATCGCTCAATCCGCCAGACAAGGGACAGGCCCATGATGGCCCCCAGCCTTTTATCAGCTTGATCTCAGAGCGCGCAGTTTCTCACCGGCATGGCCAGTTCCACGCGCTCCTGCGCAATCGGAGGTACACCTGGAAAAGAGAGGGGGGTGTTTTGCTCTCAAGCTGTGCTGATCACGTGCGCCTGCTTCTGGTCGTAGACCGTGTTCCGCCGTGAAGCGTCCGACTCGAAACATCAACCTACCTTCTGAACCACACACTGTCAAGCTTCCCGGCAGGAACATGTTTAGAGAACAGATTTAAAGACGTACTGCAGGAAAATGAATGATTTCTGGTTCACTCCCAGGGTGAAACTGAATCGCAACGACATCAATACGCCACGAAATATCTGACTGGTGAGTCTGTTGAAGGTAAAACTCGCCAGACTGGGCGATATGTGAAAACTTTTTTCTTGTAACTGATTCTTCGGGATAACCAAACGTTTCCGTCTTGCGCGTCTTCACTTCAACAAAAACAATCTCGTCGCCGGATTGGCAAATGAGATCA
>RFJU01000020.1 GCA_003694805.1 Candidatus Woesearchaeota archaeon
AAAGGATACTTTTCAACGATTAGTTGGTAATACCACAGGTTTAGAGATAACCAACGCCCACAACCCCTCCCACCTCGCCGGCCTCGGCGACTTCATCAAAGCACTCATACAATCACGTCGGAGCACCCCGGTGCGCGACGTGGATCTCGAGAACATGCTCCACGACATCCACACCAAAGTACACACACAAAAAATCATCCTTGTCGGTCACTCGCAAGGATCTTTTTATACCAACGCACTCTACGAGTACCTCACGAACAACGGCATACCCGAGAGCGCCATTGCCGTGGTGAATGTGGCAACTCCGGCGTCGTCAGTAGCCGGCGGTGGTGCCTACGTCACCTCTGCAACCGACAAGGTCATCAACGCGGTACGCACCGGTATCACGCTCGCCGGTGGCAACCCGCCCCTGCCGGCCAACACCACCTTCACCCTCACTCCGGCAGAAGAAGCGAATCCGTTTGGCGGACACTCGTTCTCTGAGGTGTACCTTGAGCAAGGTGACTTTCTCATCATCTCACACATACGCAACGCCATAGACCGCCTCACCACCGCTCCGGTACCCGACACAGTCGCGAGCGGCTGCTTCAACCCGCCCGGGGTCACCCTTGCCACTAAAGCAAAACAACTCGCTCTTGATACCGGAGACGCAACACTCACCATCGGCACGCTACCACTGCGCATTGCCCGCACCGTCTCAGATACCATACTCACGGTTGTCGATACCTATGTCGTGCATCCCATCGCCTCGTTTCTCAAACCGCACACACCGCAAACGGGCGAAGAATCCCCGGCACCTCCACCGGTGGTACCACCCACACCACCACCGACACCACCTACCGAACCCACACCCGACCTCTCGCATCTCCAAGCGCAACTCAACCAAGCAACCGCACTCGTCGCACTGCTACAACTCCAGATACAACAAGTACAACAAGAACGCGAAGCAGCAACATCGTGCACCACAACTTCCATCAAAGGACCCTGGGACCTCTTCTGGTGGCAAGGCGACACCGGTGGCTGTGATGATCCCACACCCGGCGTGACCAAAATGTTCCACGCACCCATCAGTGGCGCCGGTGGTGAGAGTGTGTGCACCGTCAACTGCATCATTGGTCCGCCACCTGGAGCACCGCCTGATGGCGGGCCGTTGTAGTGGCGTGTATATCGGTCGTTGGGTGGTTGGGTTGCTGTTGGGCGGTTCTGTATGAGAAACGGCACGCATTTGCCGTTGACATTTTTTACCCTTCCTATACAATAGCGACCACGTATATGAGTACTGTTTTGACGAACCGAAAAGCGAGCCGATAGAGGTGTCTTTTGCAAACACTCTCTAGAGGCCGCGCAAGCGGCTCTTTTCATTTCAGTGCACATATACGAGATCTTTGACAAATTACATAACATTGAAATCGACATGTAGGTAGCGTGTCTCAAAAAATATTGATGGTCCAGCCGACCATCGGTCTTTCCGCTTTGAGGCACGCATTGCATTGGTGTATTGCAGGCGCTGAGGAATGCCATGTAATACACAAACAAAAAGACACAAAGTGGTTAGTGGAACTCCTTACAGGAAGTTCCATTAAGGGCACATGGTGGATGCCTTGACTGAATGAAGCGATGAAAGACGTGGTCTGGCTGCGATAAGCTTCGGGGAGGTGCCAAACAACCTTCGATCCGGAGATCTCTGAATGGGGGAACCCCATCGAGCAACACTCGATGACCTTGTTTTGGTAAACAAAACAGGGGGCGTACCCGGGGAATTGAAACATCTCAGTACCCGGAGGAAAAGAGACCAATAGGTATTTCCTGAGTAGCGGCGAGCGAAACGGAAGGAGCCCAAACCTCTCTGCTTGCAGAG